>CAILKC010000464.1 GCA_903834675.1 uncultured Victivallales bacterium
AGTCTCATTCCGGTATGTCCGGCCGCAGCCGGGGGCTGGGCTGACCCTGACCCCTGTTTTCCTCTCCGCCAGTCTCCCTGTCCGTCTCCTCCAGTCGCCGTTTCCCCGTCTCGCCGTTTCCTGAACCCCAGGACCTGAGGTGTCAGCACCTACGAACCTGACATGAGCCCGCTGGCCCAGGGGCGGTTGGCATGGGGAAGCGCTGGCCGGTATGTTGAGCCGGAACGATCCGCGTTCAGCGGGTCGGCGGGGGTCAGGCCAGTCGCTGGTAGCGCGCTGCGGGACCGCAGTGCGCCCATAGCAGACAAGGGATATGGCATGCTTAAGCTTGATAGCGCCGAACACGGCATACACTTCCAGACGACCGAAGGTAAGTCACCGTGGCAGGGCCGCCTGCTGCTCCAGGACGACGACGGTGAGCACCCGGTCGTGGTCTCGGGCGAGGCAGTGCGGGCGGGGCCGTGGGAGATGAAAGTAACCGTCTCGACCTTGGGCTCGGCCGATGTCCTGCGGCTTGAGGTGTTCCCAGCGGGTGAGCGGCGGCTGCAGGCGGTATGGCTGGAGGTCGCGGGTGGCCAGGGAGCGGTCCCGAACCTGGCCTCGCCGCAGACGAAAGCCCTGGTATTCAGTCCCAAGGCTTTCGAGCCGGACGGTGTGGTGGCTTTGGGGCCGGACGTGAACCTACGCTCGCGGCTGGCCGTGGTGCTGGGCAAGACGTCGCGGACGCCGGCGTTGCTCTGGGGCCTTGGCGGCCCGGCCGAGGACCTGGCGCTATTCACCATTCGTGACGGTCGGCTCCGGGCTGGCTTCGAGGTGAACCGTGCGCTGACCGTGGCGACCTCGTTCCCGCTCGTGATGGGGGCTGACGCCGAGCCTCTGAATCTGCTTGACACCTACGCCAAGGCGTTGGCCACGTTTGCTCGCCCCCGCAGTCCGGCCCCCACGGGCTGGAACACCTGGGACTACTATGCCGGCGCGATCACGATGAACGACGTCCGCCGCGAGATGGCCGCGTTGCGCGACGCCGGCATGACCAACCGGCTGCGCTACGTGGTCGTTGACATGGGCTGGGAACAGGCCTGGGGCGAGTGGGTGCCCAACCGCCGCTTCCCCGCCTCTTTGCGAGAGATCGCGACGGAGATCCATGAAGCCGGCTTCACCCCGGGCATCTGGATGTCGCCGCTGCAATGCCATAGCTTTGCCCCGCTCGGGCGTCACCGCCAGGACCTGCTAGTGCGCGGCGACGATGGCTTTCCGGCCATGGTCGGCCAGCATGGTATGTTCGATCTCTCCCAAGATGATGCGCTGCATATCATCCGGCACTGGTGCGGTGAGATGCGGGAGGCGGGGTTCCGCTTCTTCAAGCTTGATTATCTCTACTCCGAGTACCTGGAGGCCATGGGCGGGTATGCCGACCGCCGCTATGGCAAGGCGGGGGTGATTCGCCGTGGCCTGGAGGCAATCCGGCAGGCGGTGGGCGAGGAGAGCCACATCCTGAACTGCGGCGGTCCGACCGAAGCCGCTCTCGGCGTCGCCGATAGCTCACGCGTCACCATCGACATCCATACGTTCTGGGGCCATGTGAGATACAACGCCGCGCAACTCGCCAGCCGGTTGTGGCAGCACGGCAGGCTGTGGACCGTGGACCCGGATTTCGCCATCGTGCGTTGCCCCCAGACGAGCCAAGACCCGTACTTGAATGGGCTGTACAAGCGTCGGCCGCTTACTGCTGGCCAAAGCCACTGGCTGGCAGGCGACGAGGCATCGCTGCCCGAACTGCAGGCGTGGCTTTCGCTGGTTTTCCTCTCGGCCGGGAGTGTCTTCCTCTCGGACTCCATCTCCCGGTTGACCCCAGCCGGCCTGGCTGTGCTGGCCAAGCTCTTTCCGGCCTTGCCCGAGGCGGCGCGACCGCTGGATCTGTTTCTCAACCCGATCCCGCGTTTCTGGCTGGGTTCAGACGGCCGTCGGCAGGTCCTCGGCGTGTTCAACTGGAGCGACCAGGATATGGACTCCGCGCCGCCGCGCACCCTCGAGGTTCCTACCAAGGGTGTGGACATTTGGACGGGGAAGAAGATCGAGATTGGCCCAGAGACCCGCATGAAGCCACATACCGCCTGGCTGCTACGGATCTGAACGGCGTAGTGGCGGTCGGGGGATCGGGCTCTGATTCAGGTCCCGCAAACCGTCGGGTTGGTGGGGTTCAGGCTGGCGGTCCGGCGATGCCATAGGCCCGACAGGCGGTCTGGCCGAGGACGGCCTGCAGCGCGGCTTCCCCATGCCGGGCAACATAGTCGCGGCAGAGGTCCAGCCCGGCGGCAAGGGTTCCCGACCTCGCGCTGACGGGCCAGTCACTGCCGAACAGGAGGCGGTCCGCCCCGAAAGCCTCCCAAACGACATCCAACACCGGTTCGTAGTAGCTCAACGCCACGGGCGCCGGCTGAATGCGGCTCAACTCCTGGAAGGCGGACACCTTCATGAATACGGACGGCAGCGCCGCCAGCGTCTGGACCGCCCGCGTCCACTCGCCATCCGGCCGACCGCCATCGATGGCCACCAGGCCGAGGTGGTTGACCACGATGCGCAGCGTTGGCAGAGCCCGCGCCAGGTCCGCCACGGCGGCCAGGTGAGGCATTCCGGCCTGCAGGTCAAGGGTCAGGCCACGCCGGGCCAGGTCCGCCAGCTGTGGCCGTACTGCGCTCCCTTCCGCACCGGTCACCAGCGCGCCCCCACAGCGTATGCCGCGGAACAACGGATCCCGGGCGAAGCGCTCCAGGTTCGCGCCAAAGTCCGCCGAGCGTGGGTCCAGGTTGCCGATGACGCCCAGGACGAACGGTTCCTCACGCACCACGTCCAGCAGCCACTGGTTGTCTTCCAGCCAGGGACTGGCCTCGACTACGACCGTGCCAGAGACGCCCAAGGGCTCAGCCAGAGCCCGGTAGTGGGCGGGCAGAACCGTGCGGTAGATCCAGGCGTCGGCAGGCCGTGGCCAGGGGACGCCCTGGGGCCGCGCAGGGTCGTAGAAGTGCGTGTGCGTGTCGATGATCATCGTGACTAACTCCGCGCCGCCCAGCGAACACAATGCCTCCCGGGCGGTTCAGCCGGGGAGGCATTAAGATGAACCTCAGCAGGGGGCTGGCTCACTTGCTCTTGGCGGCTTCCTGAGGAGCGTACTTGCCCCAGGGGTCGTTGTAGAAAACTTCTCCAAAGAAGCCATTGATCAACTGCTTGAACTCGGCGTGGGCCTTGCCCAGGGTCTTGACCTCGACCTCTGCCTGGCTGATCTCGCGGGCGACCTCCTGCACTTTCGTCTTCAGGCTGGGCAGGTCCGCCTCATCGATCGTTTTCGTCAGCGTGCTCACATCCTTTTCGGCCTTGTCGATGCGACCCTTGGCGTCGGTGATCTGGGTTTGCAGGATCTTGGTTTCCTTCAGCACCACATCGGTTTTCAAGCGCTCGATGCGGTCACCCAAAGCGGATAGCTGGGCCACCAATTCCGGTTGGGACATGGTGGCAAACTCATCTTTGCCGGGGTCTTTGCCGGGCGTCGTGCTCGGCGCGGCCCGGACCTTCACCTGAACGACCGTCATATCCGCCCGCAGAGCCGTCAGCTCTTCCTGTTGTTTGGCGCTCGTCTCGACAAGCGTCTTCAGTCCGCCGTTGAGGCTGGTGATACTGGCTTCTATCTTGGTGATGAGATCGGTAACCACGCGGTCTTTGGCGGCCGTCTCCTGGCGCAGGGAGGTCACGTCCTGCTGGAGGGTGGACAGCGCCGCAGTCAGGGCCTTCGCGCTATTCGTCTCTTTAACCCAGACAAAAATGATGGCGCCCAACAGGACCACCGCCACGAGGGAGAACACGATGACGTTCTTCTTACCACCCTGGGCCGGTGCTGCCGGAGCGTTTTTCTCGCCTGCCATATGCCTGACCTCCGTGCTGCTGAGTGAATTCCAAGAATCGATCCCGCCAGCGCTTGATCTTTCCGACCATTATAGCTAGTCTTACGCCCGAGTCAAGACGAAGAGCCTCGATGGGCGCAGGTCAGTTCGGTAGGGCTTTGCTGGTACGAAAACCGTAGAAGCTCGAGGGATGGGGGTATGAGACTTGACGCAACCTTGTATGACCCACGGCGCTTCCCATTCCGCCCCTCGTCCGCCGCGGCGGACGAGGGGCGTTGGAGGGCGCCGCTGCGTCGGCACGTCTCATTCCGGTATGTCCGGCCCCAGGCGAACCCTGAACCCTGAACCCTTGTATGAGACTTGCAGCAACCTCGCAGGACACC
>CAILKC010000465.1 GCA_903834675.1 uncultured Victivallales bacterium
AGGCCTCCTGCGTCTTGGCCGCGAGGTCCCGCAGCCGCATGTCCTCGAGCATCTTCCGTCTCAGGGGAGTCATCGCACACCTCCGCGGTTCGTCTAACCGGAGTGACCATCACACCGGTCCACGGAGAGTATGCGGCACACTCAAGACGCAGAAAAGCCCTCCCGCACGCTCAGGAGGGCTTCCCGAAGGGCTGCGCGAAGGCGCTTAGTTCAACGTCCGCGGCCAGGCGCGGGCTTGCCCGTCGCTTGGGCCGGTTGGTTCGGCGATATTTGTGCGCGCAACGCTCTTGTCTTGTGCAGGATCATGTGGCGTCAAGCACCGCTATCCAGTCGCGCAACTCCGGCTGCTGCGGCACCAGCCACGAGCCGTCGGCTTCGGGCTGTATGGCGCCAAGATCGTGTTCTTCACCCGTCGATGGATTGATAAAGCGCGCGCGGTAGGTGACGCCGGGCTCGATGCCCTTCACACGCAGCGAGCGGCCCCAAACAATCTGGTAGCTGTAGATGATGCGCACCCGTCCAGGGATGCCCGCCGCGTAGGGTCCCCAGCGATTCTTCTCGTTTGCCGCTGGCTCGATCCACTCCTGATGAGGCTCGATCCCGGGCCAACCACACTTCAACAGGATTCGTTTCCCGATGCCCAGTTGCGCCGAGCCGGGCAAAGCCATCGCTTCGTCCCACGGCCGGTTGCCCCACGTGTTCCCGTGGGGGGAGGGCCCGTACGGTTGCTCGCGAGTGTTCACCTGCCAGATGCCGTTTGCGCCGTACGTATGACCGGCCGCGCCCGAGAGCATGCAACTCCAAAACGCCATCCGCTGAACCTCGTCGTAGTTCCCGTGCATGATTCCTTCGTAGTTGACTTCTCCGTCCACCACGGGCATGACCGGCGAACGTGCGACTCCGGCCGTCATCAGCGCGACGGTGTTGGGTATGCTGTCGTAGCCGCCGTGCCCGGTCTGAAGCATGTCGAAGTCGAGGACGGCGGCATCCGTTACCTGGTCGCGGCCCACGTTGGTCGGGTGGATCGTCACGAGCCGCCGCATGGGATCAATGCTGCGCACATAGCGGGCGATGTCTGTCCATCCGGCGACCTGTATCTGCTTGTCTGCATCCCCATTCTTGCTCAAGTAGTAGGGCATCGCAGCCTCACCCGCAAGGCACCAGACGACTGGATAGGCAGACCACCGCGCAATCAGATTGCGCCAGTGCTGTCTCATCTTGGCGAGTCCGAGTAAGGGGAGATAGTACCCCCAACACCCGACAACGCACGGGACAAGACCTGATCGCACAAGCCACTGGATGCGAAGATCCGCCATGTCGAAGTAAGAAGGATTTATGCGGGCATATTCCTGCTCCCATGGAAATCCCGCCTCGTTGGCTCCGCGTTTGTCAAACCCCGGCATATCCGGATAAAGCCCGGCAACGATCTGAACAACGGTGAATCCCTTGTCTACACGATCGGCGGCGAGACGTTGAAAGTCATCCGGCCACGACAGCCGTCTGCAGAAGCCCATCCACCATGTATCGCCAAGCCAGAAGAAAGGCGTGCCGTCGGCATATTCAAGCGCCCGCTTCGACGCATTAACGCGCAACGGTCCATGCACGAGAAGCGGCTTGTTGCCCTGATACTGGACGATCTCCAGTTTGCTGGCCGCACCATGCAGGACGGCGTCGGCCTGGTTGGAACAGACCGCGGTTGCCTCGTATGATCCGGGTTTGGGCGGAGTGAATCGCACCCGCCACTCCCTACCTCCAGCCCAGTACGCAGGAACGCGCCAGACATCACCATCGGAATGACGCACCACAACGTCAACTTCCACGTCATTGAATGGGTCGGCGTACGTCTGGCCGGAAGTGTAGTTCCACTCCATAACCACATTTTCTTCCGCAGTGATCTTCTCCAGCATTGTAGTCTCCCTCTTGCCGAACGTCACGACTCTGCCGCCGCCTGCTCGGGGGCGGCAGCAGCGGCTGGTTCGCACTTCTCATATAGCGTCTCGGGAGCCACATCGAACCCGCAATCCCAGGCGAGAGTTGGCCACGAGTCCAAGTGGAACCGGGAGAAAGCCTGCGGTTCCCGCAACGGTGAAGCAGCGGCATATGCGTGCACGGTTTCCCTGAGATCAACTTCCCCGGATCGCCCGTCGTTGAATTCGAGGTAGACTCGGAAGTCCCCGAGATACTTCGCTTCCTTCAGGTAGACACACTCTCTCATGGCGTCCTCGCTCAGACCAAGGGTTCCAGCTTGTGGAAATCATGAGACTTCCACATTTCCAACAACTCATGCCGGTGCATCTCTGCCCATTCCTCGACCAAGCCGCGTACCCTGGCGGGAATATTCCCGGCCATCACGTTCAGCGATTCGATCTCGACGGAGGCGCGGTATTCGTTGTACGTCACGTGGAAGTGCGGCGGATTGTGCTCGTCAAAATACATCGTTATCACGATACCAAGGAATCGGCAGATCTCTGGCATGTCAGGTTGTCCTATCTCGTTTCCCTGGTGCGAACGCTGAGGCTCAGCCGTGGTACTCCGTCGGCTGGAGTGGTCTTGTTCGCCTTTTCTTTCGGTTTGACTCTCTCTCCTGAGCCTGGCGAAATGCCTGATCAAGCATTTCATCCAGTAGCTCGATCTCCAGATCCATTTCGATTCCAGAAATATGCCAGGCATCTGGATCGCCACCGTTCATTTGGCCAGTTTCGGTCATCGCCCATATTTCTCGTTTGTCAGCATCACTCAAGGTCGCAATGTACTCGAGAATTTTCTTCTCTATCGGTTCCACAAATTTTTGGTTGACAGTTGCATCATGGCAGTTTTGCACAAGCCGATCCCACACGTTCCCCTCGCTCTCTGCGAGACACGTAGTTAGAATTTCTTTGAGTTCCAAAAGGGCGCAAGTCAGATCTTTTGGCTGTTGAGTGCTCATTGTGCTTTGGCGAACGTCGCGGCTCAGCGCGGTACTCCGGCTGCTGGAGCCGGGTGTTATGGTCTATCCCCCCAATCTCGAGACTGGGTTCAGGAGACTGTACATCGCATAGGTGTAGACGACACAGAGCACCAACCCGCCCCAGAGGCTGGCCAGGTTGATCCATCTCCGAGCGCTTGGGTTGGCAACCACCCTGTCCTTGGCAAGCAAGCCAACTACCATGATGACCATGGCCACAAGGTACCAGGCTGGTCTGATTGCGAGAAACGTCTTCGTTAGCGGAGGCAGATCCTCGCCGGTTATCATCTCCGCATAGCATTCCGCGCACTGAGAGATAGTGCCGCACATGAAGCCAAACACAAGCACCTGAACCGCGATCGCAGCGATCAGCCGGTATCGCGATGTAACGAGTCAGAGATTGCGCGGTGTAGCGCCGCCGCGCAATCTGTGTTGAACTAAGCCCTTCGCGGGGCTTGGGGATTGCGCCCGAAGTCCCGATCCCGACCGGACCTACAGTAGAGTCAGGACGTGGTAAAGGCAAGGGTTTGGCGAGCGGCCGGAGGGGCGGCGTGGGGCCAGGGAGGGGGCCTGGAGAGCCGGTTGGAGGGGTCCCGGGCGGTACGCGGGCGTGAGGGGCCGTGACCGAGGGGGCGCTGGACTCGCGACGATCCTGGCCTGGAAGAGAATGGTGACGTGCCAGCGGCGGCTCATGACGGCGGCCCCCTGGTCGGAGAGGCCGGGGACAGGGCGGCGGGCAGGAAACGGCCGAGGACGTGCCAGTGTACCGAGCCGCAGCGCGGACAGCAGGTCGGCCGTGCGGCTTTTGGGCTCTTGGCCAGGAGCGCCGGCCGCATGCTCTGCGGCTGACTGGCGGCGAGGAGGAGTTGCAGACTACGCAGGGTCTGCCGGCAGGCCGGCGGCCAGAGGCCGTAGTAGCGCACCCGCTGGAAGCCCTTGGGCAGGACGTGCTGCAGGTAGCGGCGCAGAAACTCCTCGGCGGTGACCGTGATGGTGCGTGATTCTCCAGTGTGGTTGTCAGTGTAGCGGAAGGTCACCCGACCGCCCTCGGCGCTGACGAGGGACCGGTCGCTGAGGGGTCCGCGGAAGGCGTAGCGGGCCAGGTACTGGAGGACGCCCTCGGCGCCCTCGACGCAAGGCCTGGCAAAGGCCACCCAAGGCTTGCGCCAGACAGCGGCCGGCAGCTCCACAGGTGGCTCGAGTGCTCGCAGAGAGGCGGCCAGCTTGGCCCGGAAGATAACGGACAGAGCCCGTACAGGGAGCAGGAAGCGCTCGGCGGGACGCAGGACCTCGCGGTCAGGGGCCAGAGCGATGCCCGGTACCAGGCAGTGTACGTGCGGGTGCCAGACCAGGGCTCGGGTCCAGGTATGCAGCACGGTCAGGATGCCGATGCGGCCGCCGGCATACTTTGGGTCGCGGGCCAGAGCCTGCACGGCCTCGGCGGCTGCCTGCATCAGGGCTCCAAGCATAGCCTGCTGGCGGCTGCGGGCCGCCTCCCGCAACTCCGCCGGCAGGGTGAGCACCACGTGGTGGTAGCGCCCCGGCAGCAGTTCGCGGGCGCGCTGCGCCAGCCACTCCTCCGTACGCTGCTGGTGGCACTGCGGGCAGGCGCGGTTGCGACAGGAGTGGTAGACGTACTCGCGGTGCGCGCAGTCGGCGCAGCCCAGGAGATGCCCGCCCATG
>CAILKC010000466.1 GCA_903834675.1 uncultured Victivallales bacterium
CGAATCGACGGGGGGGACTCGGACACTGCGTCCCCCCCTGGTCTCTCGACCCACCACGACGGGCAGGCCATCGACCCTCTGCGGTTCTCAGACAAGCGAACCCCTACGGAGCTGACATGCGCCCGTGCTCACCCTGCCGGCGGAGTTGCGGGAGGCGGCCCGCAGCCGCCAGCAGGCTGTGCTCGGCGCCCTGATGCAGACAGCCGCCGAGGCCGTGCAGGCTCTGGCCCGCGACCCGAAGTATGCCGGCGACCGGCGCATCGTCAGCGCCGAGGACGGCCGGGTGACCTTCCGCTACACTGACAACCGCACTGGAAAATCACGCACCCTCACCGTCAGCGCCGAGGAGTTCCTGCGCCGCTACCTGCAGCACGTCCTGCCCAAGGGCTTCCAGCGGGTGCGCTACTACGGCCTGTGGTCGCCCGCCAGTCGTCAGACCCTGCGCAGTCTGCAACTCCTCCTCGCCGCCAGTCAGCCGCAGAGCACGCTTCCGGCGCTCCTCGCCAGGAGCCCAAAACCCGCACGGCCGACCTGCTGTCCGCGCTGCGGCTCGGTACACTGGCACGTCCTCGGCCGTTTCCTGCCCGCCGCCCTGTCCCCGGCCTCTCCGACCAGGGGTCCGCCGTCATGAGCCGCCGCTGGCACGTCACCATTCTCTTCCAGGCCAGGATCGTCGCGAGTCCAGCGCCCCCTCGGTCACGCCCCCTCACGCCCGCGCACGGCACGGGACCCCTCCAACCGGCTCTCCAGGCACCCGCCATGACCCCGCGCCAGCTCCCCAGCCGCTCGCCAAACCCTTGCCTTTACCATGTCCCAACTCTACTGTAGCTCCTGTTGGGGCCGGGACTTCGGGCGCAATCCCCAAGCCCCGCGAAGGGCTTAGTTCAACCCAGATTGCGCGGCGGCGCTACGCCGCGCAATCTCTGACTCGTTCTATGGTGTCCTCATCCGGATGTTCTTCCGGGACTCAGAGAAGCATCACGCGCCGCACATCCACGCTGAGTACCAAGGGAAGGTGGCGGTCTACGCGATTGCCGATGGTGCAGTGCTGGCCGACGAGATTCCCGCGACAAAACACAAACTGGTTGTCGCCTGGATCGAGATCCATCGCGACGATCTCCTGGCCGACTGGGAACTTGCGGTGAACGGCAGCAGGCCGTTCCAGATCAAAGGACTCGATCAATGATCATCACGGAAGTCCATGCCGAGGACGACTGGGTGCTGGGGGTCGTTTCGGACGATGGCCGGACGGGCAGCTTCGACGTCAAACCCTACCTCGGATATGAGGCGTTCGAGGCACTACGAGACTTGCGCGAATTCTCGAGGGTATCGAGCGGTGGCTACTTCATCGAATGGGCTTGCGGCGCGGATCTGTCCGCGGACACCATTGAGGCCAGATGGCAGATGGAGACACGGACGATCGGGGGCCGGAAGGCCAACAGACCGCTTCAGGGGACGCTCCTCGGATCGCGCCCCTGAGCGCCGCCGTTAGGCGTTGCCACGCGTAGTCACCCCCACAGACATTCCTCTCAATGAACAAGACCCTAATCCTGTTACTCCCCGTTTCTGTGACACTGCCTGCACAGGAGCTCCTACTCCAACCCCGGGTGGTGCAGGAAGCGCACGGCTACAACTCGTGGCCGATGATTCAGGCCATCGGAGAGAAGCTGGTCTGCGTTTACAGCCGGGGCTCGGGGCACACGATCGGTGAAGACGCCCGCGCCGTTTACGCGCGCACCTCCACGGACGGCGGAAAAACGTGGACAGCGGAAACGATGATCGCCAACACGCCGGGCTACGGCGATGTCGCCGTCGGAAAGGGGCTGGATTCCACCGGGGCGATGCTCCTCTGGGTGCGTCGAGTCGGAAAAGAGCGGTACCACGACCTCTACCGCACCACGGATGGCGTGACGTTCACCCTCGTGGCGACGCCGAAGCTTGCCGTGCGCCCCATGCAGATCACCGACGTTCTTTCGGTTCCCACAGTCGGGCTCATGGCGCTGTGGTTCGCCGGAGACTATGGGGATAAGCCGACGAACGGGTGGGGCACCATGGTCAGCAGTGACAACGGTGCCACCTGGGTCCAGACCCCCATCGAGTCCGGGCTGGTCAAAGCGCAGTGGCCGACCGAGCCTGCGGCAGTTTATCTCGGCGATGGCAGGATTCTCGCCATCGGCCGGAATGAGGTGGGAGACGCTCAATTCCAACTGACCTCAACAGACTACGGCAAGACGTGGATGCGCGCGCCAACCAACATCGGCGACGTCATGGCCTCCACACCGACCTTCATCCTCGAGGCCAAGACCGGTTTGCTGAGCCACTATTACTTTCATCGTGGCGCGGGCGTGCTTCGGCGTCGGGTCGTCGATCCAGAGCGCGTGTTCAGCCACCCGCTGAACTGGCCGGTCTCTGAGCCGGTTGCCGAGGCGAGCAAGATCCCGTTCGATGCAGGCAACGCCAACGCCACCGTGATCGGTGACATGCACTACATCTCCTTTTACTCCGGTAAGGCTCCTGACACGGGCATCCTAGTATCTGTGCTCCCGGCGCCGACTGCTGGTAATTCTCCCCTCAGCCATCGCGTCCCAGAGAGCCACTGAAGCTCCAAGAGCCATGTCGCGGTACTCCACGGACTGACACGGACGGGACACGCACAGACATGGCTCGCGCGCTGGCGGGACAACAAGAAAAGACGACCTGTGCAATAAGGATGGGCCGAGGTATTCAGCCCCAAAGGGGCGCTCTATACCAGCCCAGGGCAACGCCCTGGGTACCAGTTCACCCCACAGTTTGAGCCCTGAAGGGGCGGCCTATGCGACCTCAGCGCGAACCGAGGGCAGATAGCTCGCCCCTACAGGGCTCAAACCCATAACTATCCTATTCCCAGGGCGTTGCCCTGGGCTGGTATGGCCGCGCGCCTTCAGCGCTCCAGGCGGACATCCTTATTGCACAGGTCGATAAATTTCGTCAGGGATGACCACCGCACCGCCGGAACCGGTGTATCCGGTGATGGTCCTTTGGCCGTAACGGGTCGTGTAAGTGAAATCCAGGGCTTGCACGGCGGCGGGCAGCATCAACAGAAACAATAACGGCAACAACCGTATGACCCTGGAGATTCGCGAACACCGGGCCATCGGTTTCGGGCAGGCGTTAGTCGTAGCGGCGGTTCTGGCGGTCATGGTTTTCCCTCTCTCTTCTTCAGTTGGCACCACCATGGTGCCATGGTTGAGTGGAGGTTCTCCCTCGCCCCCTTTGGAGCGGAGTGCGGCACCAAGCCCTCAGCAAATGCCGACGTACACTCGCAACTTCGGCGCTCCCGTTTCCGCCTCAACTCGCAACCGTTCGCTCACCAACGGCGCGCCCCTGATGCCAATCTGGCTAGATTCGTGAGCGAACTGTTGCGAGAGCGTGCGACAGGGCCATTCGATTCTACTACACTCGACTCTTTCACCACAGAGGACACAGCGCGGGCTTTGCCCGCAACCCAAGCGGGGACCGGTCCCCGCACCCCTGCTGGAGGGACGCCTCCCTCCAGACCCCCCGGACTTCTGATACTCCGAGGTACGACCAAGGCGCTGCCACCGATGGCAGGACCAACATCCAGGCGGTAAGATGGCACCCTCTCCCTCAACCAACCACGGAATGAAAAGAGAGGGTACCATGCGGGAACTAATGGAACTATACGGCGGCCAAATCGCGGGAGCAATCAGCGGCTGGGATCGGGCAGCTGCCGCAAATCATCCGGTCGTTTCCCCGGCTTGCTCTGCGGTGCATACTTCCATTCCAGAGATGGGCACGTCGGGGCCGCCGCTGGGAAAAGGGCGACGCGGAGGCTGCGCTGAAGGTGGCCATGCAGGTAGGGCCTAGCACCAACTAAGGCGTTGATGCCCACGTCATGGGTTGCGGGTGGGTTTAGAGCCGGTGCTCGAAGGAGTGCCGGCTCTTCTGTTTCTTGGCGGCGCGGGGCTGAACTTTCCAGCGCCGAGATCAAGGGTCCGGCGCCGCAGCAAAGTGCACAGGTATGCACTCGCCGCCATCCCCGCAGGACGGCAGCCGCACGGGCGCAGGTCAGTTCCGTAGGTGGTGACACCTCAGGTCCTGGGGTTCAGGAAACGGCGAGACGGCGAGACGGAGAAACGGCGACTGGAGGAGACGGACAGGGAGACTGGCGGAGAGGAAAACAGGGTTCAGGGTCAGCCAAGCCCCCGGCTGGTGCCGGACCTACCGGAATGAGACGTGCCGGCGCGGGTCCCATTCCGCTCCGGCCGGTACGCGCCGGATCGCCTGGAGGGCGGCCCTGCGTGGCCGCCGCGGCGCCGACGCAGCGGCGCCCTCCAACGCCCTTCGTCCGCCGCGGCGGACGAGGGGCGGAAGGGGAAGCGCTTGGGGTCATACGAGGTTGATGCAAGTCTCCTACAAGCAAACCCCTACGGAGCTGACTTGCGCCCCAGCCGCGCCCTGCGGCTTGAACCGTGTGCGGGCTCGCTGTAGTGTCTCCCGGCGGGAGGAATACGATGAGGGCCCCGACGCATCGAGTCAGCACGGCACTCAGCCGGAACTTCTTTCCCCCATCGGCACCCGAAATATCGGCCTGATTCGGCAGGCCCATCAGGAAAAGACGTCCATGTTGTCGACAGTCCGAGCAGGCAAGAGCGCGTTTCCGCCTTTCCGGCCCCGATGTGATCTGCGGTGGGTGAGGCTCAGCCTGGCCGTGGCGACCACCGCCGTTGCCATCTGCGCACAAGGCCAGCCAACCCTGGACGCCTTGCCCCCCTTGGACGTGATCAGGGAGGGAACCTCGACGTACCAGATCGTCGTCGCCCGTGGCGCCGTCCGGACTGAAGCCGGGGCCGCGGCCTTGCTCCGTGAATTCCTCCAAGCCAGCGGGGTCCGAATGGAGGTCGTCACCGACAAGGGCGGCAATGCGGTGTCTGGCGAAGAGATCGTCGTGGGGGAAACCCGCCGCGAGTCGCTCGCCTCGTTCGCGTTTGACCGGCACACCGTCGGCAACGAAGGTTTCCTCATCAAGGCGGTGGGTCAGAGGATCTTCATTCTGGGGGGCTCTGCGGCCGGCACCCGGACGGGTGTCGAGTTCTTTCTGCGCAAATTCTGCGGCGACGCCGGGGATCACAAAGCCGCCGCCCGGCTGGCAACGCTGTCGGTGCCGGCGGACTATGAGCACCGGCAGCGGCAGGAATACGCACTTTCGGGCTTCATCGTGGCTGGCAAGGACCTCGGTTCATTCGTCATCGCCCATGAAGCGGCCGACCTCGCCGCCGCTGAGGCGTTACGTAGTCTGGTCTACGACAGCACGGGCCTGTGGCTGAGGATCGCCATCTTGCCGGTTACGGGCCCGGCCATCGTGTTTTCCGACCGGAAACCAGATAAGCCGGACTTCTTTGAGATGGATGTGTCAGACGGGAATATCGTGCTGCGCACGGATGTCCCTCAAGGCTTCCTGCGCGGGAACACGTGTTTCTTTGCTAACGAGGTTTGCCGAATGAAGGGGGTCTATACGATGACTGAAGGCTTTAACTACAGCCAGAAACTCGCGGACGTTGTCTGCTACCGTGAGTTCGGAGCCTGGGGCGACGGTGTCAAAGATGATATCGACGCGATTGCCGCGGCCCATGATTTCGCCAACAAGCACGGGCTTCCCGTAAAAGCCGACGACAATGCGACCTACTATATCGGCGGCAAGGACAGGACAGCCGTCATCCAGACCGACACCGATTTCGGCTCCGCCCGTTTCATCATTGACGATACCCAGGTTGTTGCCCGTGGCGCTAACATCTTCACGGTAAGATCAAAGCTGCAACCCTTCAAACTCGAAGGGGTTTCTTCCCTCAAACGTAATCAGCGCAGCCTGAACATCACGTTGCCTGGCACCTGCATTGTCTCCGTCACCGATTCACATATCAAACGGTATATCAGGTATGGGGCAAACCGTAACAATGGTTCTCCACAGACAGATATCTGCATCGTTGACAAAGATGGAAACGTTGATATGAACGCACCCATTATCTGGGACTTCGACCAGATCACCGACATCACGGCCCACCCTATGGACGAGAAGCCGCTGACCATCACCGGAGGGCATTTCACCACCCTTGCCAACGCCGCCGAATCGAACTACACCTATTACGGCCGTGGCCTGGAGATCAGACGCTCCAATGTGGTCGTGGATAGGCTCGAACACCGCATCACCGGCGAGGGTGACCACGGGGCACCCTACGGCGGCTTCATCAACATCGGCAGTTGCGCCAATGTAACCGTCAAGAACACGATTCTGACCGGCCACAAGACCTACGGGACCATCGGCTCAGCGGGTGTGCCCGTCTCCATGGGCACTTATGACATCTCCGTCAACCGGGCCCTGAACATCTCCTTCCTCAATTGCACTCAGACGAATGACATTAAGGACGGTAAGTACTGGGGAATCATGGGGTCCAACTACTGCAAGAATCTCCTGCTCGACGGATGTACTTGGTCGCGGTTTGACGCTCACATGGGGGTCGCCAATGCCACCATTCGCAACTCAACCCTTGGCCATGCAGGAATAAACGCGATCGGCAGTGGAACCTTCACCGTTGAGAACAGCACCGTCTACGGGAGCTGCTTCATCAATCTGCGCTCCGATTACGGCAGCACGTGGGAAGGTGAGTTTGTCGTCCGCAACTGCGTCTTCATCCCGGCCGGCGGCAGAAAGGTCACCGCCAGCCTGGTTGGCGGTTCCTATTCCGGACAGCACGATTTCGGCTATCCCTGTTACATGCCTACGCGGATCACCATCGACAAACTCCGTATTGATGACGCTAACCACCCCGACAACTATCAGGGTCCGGCCATCTTTGCTAATTTCAACCCGAATTTCACAGACGATGCCTACGTGGAGAAATACCCCTATGTCAGAACTGAAGAAGTCGTCGTCAAAGATGTAACGACAGCCAGTGGCAAGAAACTGCGTCTCAGCGATAACCTGTTCATGTTCAAAGAGGTAAAAGTAACCGCAGGCAATGGCGAGTGACCATAGTATTGCCGAAGGTTGCGGCCAGGTTTGGCTGCAGGGCAGCCGGGTAGGGCCGCAGGATGTCGGCAGGTTGGGTCGGCAGATCCCATGAAACGCATCGCCATCACCCTCTTCCTCGCCGTCTTGCTCGCGCTGGGACTCGTACGTCTGCTGCGGCCCGAGCGGGTGAACGCCTGGGATATGCGCAACCTGCCCGTGAGCGAAGGCCCGGTTCTCTGCCTTGGCGACAGCCTGGTCGAAGGCGTCGGCGCCAGCGTGCAAACGGGAACTTACCCGGCACAACTTGGTCGGCTCCTCGGCCGCAAGGTCATGGTCCATGGCGTCAGCGGCCTCACCGCGCGCGATGGCCTGCAGGCCGTGTACGAAGCCCCCAACCTGCGTGCTGCGCTGGTCGTCGTCACTCTCGGCGGCAACGACATCCTGCGGGGCACGCACATCGACGAAACGCGGTCAGCCTTGGGGGAGGTCTTTGCGGAACTGCAGGCGCGCGGTTGTGTGGTGGCCTACACCGAAGTCCTCGGCCTGGTGTCTGGCCAACGCGCCAGGATGCACCGTGAGCTCTGCCGGAAAGCGGGCGTGATCCTGATCCCTGACATCATGCATGGCGTCCTGGGCAACGAGGAACTGCTGGCCGACACCGTCCACCCCAACGACGCGGGCTACGCCCTGATTGCGGAACGCATCGCCGCCATCCTGCAGCCCTACCTCGACGGCACCACCCGCCACGGCCGCTAGCCGCCGGCCACCCGTTGACCGGGCAGGGCTCACAGCCGTAGCGGGCCGTTATGCGGTGCAGATAGCCCGTAGGCACTGGAGCACCCGACAGATTCGGGTCGGTCCGGAATGGCGCCGCCACGGTGGCACATCCACCCTATCGGCTCTTCTGCCTTCTTGGCTGGATTCGGATTTGGGCGCAGGATGGGCTTGACCGGTTCGCTGGCCAGCCGGGTCACGGCCGCCAGTCGCCCATCTCACCCCTCAGCCTCCAACTCCGTAAGCCTCTGCTTCAAGAACTCTACCTCCGCCCTCCTCTCGTTTCGCTGCGCCTTGCGGATGGCCTCCAAGACAGCATCCTGGCACTCCGTTGGGAGCCTTGCCCAGAACTTAGGATTCGTGAACTGGGCGTTACTTTCGAGCGCAGCGAACGCAGCTTCACGGTCCTGCGCAGTGCTCTTGCGGGCGCTCTGCATCATGAGTTTTTGGTCGGCTGACAGGGGGCCTCTTGGCATGGTGGAGTTCCTTTGCTTTGCTGGGTACCCGCGGCTGGCCTGCTTGTCGTCCCCTTGGGTCGGGGTCCCGCTCTTAGAGCAGGTGATGTAACCGTATCGATATGCCCAGGCCATGTCCACTTGCGCCCAGGGATTCGAGAAGGAGCACCCTGGTCCCGTCCGGGCTTTGGGCCCTCATAGCCCGCGGTCAGTGCTCAGCTTCAGCGGTGGCACGACTCCAACGCTACTGCGGTACGACCCCTGGGGCCAACGATGTTTCCGCCATATCGTGTGGGGCCGAGTCTCGCTGGCCGGACAGCCTGATCTCGTAGGCGATGATTTCGGTGATCGGCTTCACCTGGAAGTCTGCGTGCTTTTGGAGCCCCTTCAGGTACGCTACCACGTCATCGAAGCGGCCCAGGCGTCGGAGGATCTTCCCCTTCACAATCCGTGCCTTCAGGTAATCGCTGTCCCGAAGAACTTGGACAACTCCGCCTGTACCCTGGACCAGGACGCAAAGAATGGCTTGTCGACAACGGTGATCA
The DNA here is from genome assembly GCA_903834675.1 of uncultured Victivallales bacterium. The sequence goes on from CAILKC010000466.1 coordinate 8,784, forward strand.
CCGCGCGTTGCCCAGAGATCTCATATCCTCCCGATACCCCCGTGGCCGCGAACGTACCTCGGGTCGAGTCTCCCTGGAAG
>CAILKC010000467.1 GCA_903834675.1 uncultured Victivallales bacterium
AGCCGTATTTTGGAGAGGCGCCTGGCCTCAGGCGCGGCGGTGGCCCCCCACCGCATCTCCAGCCGTATTTTGGTGAGGCGCCGGGCCTCAGGCGCGGCGGTGGAGCCCACCGCATCTCCACCAGACCGCGGTGGAGCCCACCGCATCTCCACCAGACCGCGGTGGCGGCCCACCGCATCTCCACCGAACCGCGGTGGCGGCCGAGCGCATCTCCAGGGGACCGCGGGCCATGGGACGCCTTTAGAATAGCACCATCATCATGCCGTTAATCCGCGAAAAGCAATCGTTCGGGTTGGACCTCGGGCAGTCGGGTGCCAAGCTGGTGCAGGTCGCCCTGCGTGGCAAGGCGATCCAGGTCGTGCGTGGCGCGGTCTTTGACGCCCGCCAGGAGGGCCTGCTCGACGAGGCCGAGATGTATGCGGGGACCGCCTCCTGGCTCAAAGAGCAGGGCCTGGCGGACCACGACGTCTGCATTGGGCTGTTGCAGCACCTCGCCACCACCCAGGTCAGCGACTTCCCACCCCAGGCCAGCGGCGACGAACTCGGTGAGATGGTCAGCTTCGAGACGGTGCAATTGGCCGGCCTCTCGGACGAGGCTTTCGCCTCCGACTACCAGGTGATGGCGCCGGACTACGGCCGCAAGAACCCGGTGCTGATCGGCATTTGCCGCCAGGCGGTCATCGACGAGCGCAACCGAGCCTTCGCCGAGGTCGGCATCCGCGTCTGCGAGGTGGCCATGGAAGGCCTGGCTGCCGCCAATGCCCTGTTCTTCCTGCATCCCGAAGCTCTGGCAGAGAAGTCGCCCCAACTGATTCTGGACGTCGGCGCCGAGTCCTCGACGCTGCTGATTGTGGCGGGCGGCCAGGTGTTGTTTGTGGGAGCGTTGCTCTTTGGGGCGGACAAGTTCCATAAAGCGCTGGCGGCCCTGGTCGAGGGTTCCGGCAACGCCACTGTCGGCGCCGCTCCGGGGCCTCGCCTTGATCTGTCGCAGTTCGACTCGCCGCTGCTTGCCGTCAATCGCCAGCTTGAAGGCGAGATCCGCAATAGCATCGAGCACTGGCGTGCCGGGGAACGGCCGGAACTCTCCGGCAAGGCCTTCACCAAGGTCTGGGTCTGCGGCGGCGGGGCCAAATTTGAAGGTCTGGCCGCGAGCCTGGGCCGCGCTTACGGATGCAGCGCTGAAGCCTTCGGCCCAGCCGCTACCGACGGTCGGCCCGATCCGCAACTGGCCGTGGCCCTCGGCCTGGCCCTGCAGGGCCTGGGCGCGGCCACCATCACCATTTCCCTCTGCCCTGAGGTGATCCAGTGGACCCGCCGCCGCACCCAGCGCTTCGGCCACCTGCTGGCTGCGGTCACGATCCTGCTGGCGTTGACCGTGATCTACCTCTACAGGACCTACAACGGCCTCGAACGCCGCGCGCAGGACCTGGCTGCCCAGAAGTCGAACCTCGAGATGTGCGCGATGCTCATCCCCAAGCTCGAGGAGCATTCCCAACTCGTCCAGCATTACGAGAAGATGCTGCTGCCGGTGGTCGAGAAGGGCAACCGTGGTGGCCGCTTTGTGAAGAGCATTGAGGTGCTGGCGGCAGCGCAGGCCGCGAATGACTGGTTCATCTATCTGGCCGACGAGTTCAGCTTCGAGGAAGGCAAGCCAAAGGGCGACAAGTCTGGCGCCGCGCCGCCGCCCGAGCGCGTGACGCCCAAGGGGCCCGCATTCCCGGGGGCCATCTCCTCTCTGGACAACTACGAAGCCAGCATGCCGCAGTTGCAGGCGACCCTGGTTACCGGCATCGAACAGATGCGCAACATGGTGATGGCCGGACACTCACCCAAGGCGGGTCGGGACGTACTCGAACCCGTGAAGGCGATTCGGGCGCGCCTCAACGAGAGCACCTTCTTCAAGGGCGCTGATGTGCTGCCGAAGCCAGAGCGCACCGGGCGCGATGAGACGATCTTCCAGCCCTGGGTCACCTATCTGCAGGGCTTGGCCGAACGGCGGATTGTGGGCCAGTACGTGAGTTACATGTTTCGGTTGCCCTTTGCAGAGCTGGACATCAACCGCCTCGCGGCCGCCGCCGCGCCGCCGCCTAGCAAGCCTGCAAAACCGGCTCCGGTCGCCACCGACAAAGCGGACGAATAGCCATGAGACCTTGGCCGCAGGCCCATAAGAACTTGGCTGCCATCCTGCTCCTGGTGCTGGTGGCCGTGGTCATGTTCTACTTCTTCGCTCTCCGCCCCAAGGTCCAGGACGTCCAGGACCTGGCGGGACAGCTCGACGAGCTCAAGGATAAGCTCAAGACGGCCACCTGGCCGCTCAACGGCGAGACCCTCAAGACCCTGCTGGAGGAAAACACCAAGAAGCTCAAGGGAACCAAGACCGAGCGCGGCGACAAGGGCTACGCCGGCATCGAGGAAAAATCGAGCCAGATTCTGACCCAGGCCACGTCCACCTTCAAGAAACGCATCGAGGAAAACTACGGCAATACCAGCACCTTCATGGACCAGTCGGGCTGGCTCGATTACCAGAGTGACTTCAGCGACCTGGACGCCTGGCTGCGTGGCAACGGCGTGCTAATCAGCGAGAAGACCTTCGGCATCAGCCAGGACACGGCCAACGCCGAGACCTACCAGCTCCTCCTGCACATCTGGACCGTGCGCGAACTGGTGCAGTTGGTGGTCACGCACAACCTGGTCCTGGCAAAGGACCCCAGCAATGCGGTGCCCACGCCCGAAGGGGGGACGGCCTTGCCGTCGAAGCTGCGGGTGCTGCCCGCCGTTGCCTACGCCGTCAACCCGGAGGACAAGACTCCTTACCTCCTCGAGTTTCCGGTCCGCCTGACCCTGCGCGGTGCCCTGCCCGATCTGGTCGCCTTCATCGCCGAACTACAGACCGGGGAGCGCTTCCTGCCCATCAGCCGCATCGAGATCGCCACGGAGCACCCCCGCATTCGCGGTGAAAAGCCGAACAACGATGGGGTCGTGCAGGTCCAGAACATCGAAGCCACCGTCGTCTGCTCGTCCTTCTTCCGGCCTGGCGAGCGCGCGCCGGAAGTGCGGATCAGGCAGAAGACTCAGATCCCGCCGGGCGCCTGAGTGGAACCATGAAAACGCTCCTTAAAAAGCTCGCGGCCGAATGGGAGAAGAGTCTCCTCTGGGCCAGTGCCGGCCTGCTCACGCTGGTCATCGTCTTCCAGCTCAGCGGCCTGCTCGATGAGCCTGAGGCTGAGCCAACCCGGAACAAGCCGACACAGGCGCAGCGGTCCTATCTGAATGAGGCCACGGCTTTCGCCTTCCTGCAACCGCTGCCGACGCCAGCCCCGGGCGCCCGGAACCCCTTCGCCTTCTCCTGCAAGTTCCCAGCGCAGGCGGCCGCTCCGGCCGCCGCCCCAGCGCCGGACACGCGCAAAGTCTGGAAGAAACCGGCCCCCCAACCCGCGACCGCCGTCGCGCCGCCAAAGCCCCCCCCGCCCGCGGTCGCGGCGCCGCCTCCACCCCCAAAGCGCGCGCTGACCCTCCTGTACCGCGGCGTCTATGAAGGTGGTGACAAGGCCGGTCAGCAACTCGCCTTTGTCAGCGGCCAGCAGACTCCCAGCGGCACCTCGGGCACCATGGTCGCCGCCGTCGGACAGGCCATGGGCGGCGTCACGGTGAAGAGTTTCACGCCCACGGCACTGGTGGTCACCTCTCCCACCGGCCAGGACGTCACCATTGAGATCGGTAAGCAGAAGAAGATCCCTCTCGAATGACTTCCGACGACAAGACGGCCATCTCCGCGGACAGCGGGGACAGCAACGACCTCCTGTCCATACTGGTCGCCGAGAGTGCTCTGACCGAAGAGCAGGCCGATCAGGTCAGGCGACGCATGCGGCGGGCGCAGATCAGCAGTCATCAGGCCATTCTGGACCTGGAGTTTGCTTCTCAGGAGGTGGTCTACCGGGCCCTCAGCCGCTGCAACGGGTTGCCGTTTGTCATCATCGGCGAGGAGCAAGTCAGCGATACGGCCACCGGCAAGGTCCCGGCGAAGGTGGCGTTGCACTATCAGTTCGTGCCCCTGCAACTGGATCGGGGGACGCTGCGGGCGGCCTTTGCCAGCCCGCCCAGCGTCCGCGACCGCGAGAACCTGCGCTTGCTTCTGGGCCTGCGCCTGGACCCGGTGTTGGCCACGCCGCTGGAAGTGGGGAACTCGCTGAAGCGTATCTACGGCCTGGGCGCCGACAAGGTCATCCAGCTACGCCAGGACAAGCGCGCCCAGAAGATTCAGGTCGTCGATGGCACCTTCGACGACAAGCAGGTCGAATCGGTGGATGCGGGCGCCACCGGCGACGACGCCTCGATCATCCCCCTGGTCAACCAGATCATCCTCGAGGCCATCAAGCTACAAGCCACCGACATTCACATCGAGCCCTACCGCGAGACCGTCAAACTGCGCTACCGCATGGATGGCATGCTGCGGGAAATCCCGACGCCGCCCGGCATGGTGGAACTGCATGAGTCCATGATCTCGCGCCTGAAGATCATGGCCCGCCTCAACATCGCCGAGAAGCGCCTGCCCCATGACGGCCGTATCCGCGTCAATGTCGGCAACGACTACTGCGATCTGCGCGTCTCGATCATCCCCACGCGTTTCGGCGAAACGGTCTGCCTACGCATTCTGAACCGCGCCAGCATCTTCATGGACATGGCCCAGTTGGGTCTGAACAAGCGCCAACACGGCATTCTGACCCAGCTCATCTGCCTGCCGCACGGCATCATCCTGGTTACCGGGCCCACCGGCAGCGGCAAGACCACTACCTTGTATGCGGCACTGGCGCAGGTGCGCGATACCTACTCAGACCGCAAGATCATCACCGTCGAGAACCCGGTCGAGTACGAACTCGAGGGCACCAGCCAGATTCAGATGCACGCCGAGATTGGATTGACCTTCGCCAGCGCCTTGCGCAGCATTCTCCGCCACGACCCAGACATCATCCTCGTCGGCGAAATCCGCGACAACGAAACCGCCGAGATCGCCATCCAGTGCGCCCTCACCGGGCACCTGGTGCTCAGTACCCTGCACACCAACGATTCGGTCGGCTCGGTCAACCGCCTGGTGAACATGGGCATCGAGCCCTACCTCGTCGCCGCCTCGTTGTGTGCCACGCTGGCCCAGCGCCTGGTGCGGCGCATCTGCAAGAACTGCAAGGTTGAGGAAGAGAGCATCCCGCGTCGGCTACGGGCCGAGATGGCGGACGTACTGGGCGTGCCGGCCGAGGATGTGAGGGCCTGGCACGGCAAGGGCTGCATCGAGTGCAACCAGAGCGGCTACCGCGGCCGGGTCGCCATCTACGAGTTCTTCCTGCTCGATGAGGAACTCCAGGACATGGTCTCAAACCGCGCGACCTCCGGCGACCTGCGCAAGGCCGCCATCGAGCGGGGCATGCGCACCCTCCGCATGGATGGGTGGGAAAAGGTGGCGGTGGGCCAGACCAGCATCGAAGAGGTGACCCGCATCACCTCTACCTTCCGGCTGAGTTACGAGCCGGACAAGGACGAGTAGTCGCGAGCCGACGACCTCCACGCCCTGCGGGCGGAAGAGACGGCCAGGGACCGCATCTCCAATCCGCCTGGCGCCAAACGGGCGCCAGGCGTGGAGCAGCGGTCGGCCCGACCGTCCCCCAGCAGCCCCGAAGGGGCGCAATCCCTCAGCCCAGGGCACCGCCCTGGGTACCGGGCATACCCCAGATTCTCAGCCCCGAAGGGGCGCCATACCTGGCCGTGCGGTGCCTATGGACTGTCGGTATGCCGCCCCGGCAGGGCTCAATCTCGTTTTGGCTTCCATTCCCAGGGCGGTGCCCTGGGCTGAGGAATGGCCGCGCTTTCAGCGCTCCGCGGCGTCTGGCA
>CAILKC010000468.1 GCA_903834675.1 uncultured Victivallales bacterium
CAGGGTTGGGTTCATTTCGGCGGCGTAGTTGATGAGGTGAATGGCGACCCGTTTGCCGGTTCGGGTCAGGTTCGCGGAGACCCGGTCCGCGCCCTTGCCCTCAAGCGTCAGGGTCGGGGTGGCCGAGCGCAGGGGCGCCAGCATCCGCAGGAGGGCATCGACCGAGCGGGAATCGGGTTCGTTCATGGCGCCAACCGACAGCCCCTGGGCCGCGGACATCTTCACCCACAACCCCAGGTCCAGCATGTTGTCGACCTGAAAGCCTTCACGGTAGGCTCCCCAGGCGCCGGCGGTGGCGTTTTCGCCCGCGGCAGCGGCGTAGGCCTTGCCCGCCGTGGGCTGGTAGGTGCCGCCCAGGAGGTTGGTGACAATCTGCTGTTTCGCCTCGTCCCAGACGCCGAAGCGCACGTCCTTGAACCATACCGTGCCACCGTGGTTGCGGAAAAGCATGTGGACGTTGGCGCTCTTGACGGGCTTGTCCGGCTCGATGATGCGGCGCGAGAACTCCCAGTCATGCGTGCCGGTGGCGAAGGCGGCGGCCTGCCCCCACAGGGGCGAGCCGTCCTGGTGGACCAGGTCCACGTAGAGCGAGTAGTTCGCGTCGCTGCTGCCACTGACGTCTTCGGCCTTGCTCCAGCCCTCGACGGCCAGCTTCTGCGGCGTGGCCTGCTTCAGCTCGACGCCTTGCGCGGCGCCCAAAGACCGCGCCGGGCAGAGATCCTCGAGCCAGTAATGGCAGACGCCCTTGCCAAGTGGCTTCTCGGCCGTCTTCGACCCACCCGCGGGCGGCACAGCAAAGGCCGGGCGCGGCGTCCGCTCGCGCCAGTCCTCGGTGAGGGTTGCCGCATCGTCGCCGAGGACCAGCAGCTTGCCGCCCCCCTGCACGTAGAGGTCGAGGGAACGGCAGGCGTCGTCGCTGAGCGCCCGGGCGCCGAGCAGCACCACCCCAGACAGCCCCCGGAGTTGGTCCGGTTCGAAGCGTGCGTCGGAGAGGATCCGGAACGGCACATGCGCCCGCAGCAACGCCTGGCCGATGGCAAACAATTGCGTCCGCAAGCCGTCCATCGCCAGGTAGGTGCGCGCCGAAAACACCAGGCCGATCTCGGCCATCTCCTCGGCGTCCGTCAGCAGCGGTTCCAGGTCACGGGCCAGGGCGTAGTAGGCCTTGACCACCTCCTGGTGCTCCTTGAGCAGGTTCCCGGTGGCCGGACCGCCCAGGCCAAGCCAGGAGACGCCGCCCTCACTGATGATCTCCGCCAAGGTGACCCGGACCCGGTCCGACGCCATGCGACCATGGAACATGTCGCCCTTCTCATTGCGCAGCAGGTGGTAGGTCACCGACATCGGCACGGGTCGGCGCGGCGCCGAGGCCGGCGTAGCGCCGTCGCTGCGCCGCTCGCTCAGCGCGTTGGCCAGCTTCAGCCAGAGGACCTGCTGACTGGCCGGTGGGAACGGTCCCCAGGTGGTCCCCTCGATGCACATCAGGTCGTAGTGCTCGCCGTAGGCCCACTGGTAGGTCGAGCCGCTGTCGTGGTGCCAGGTGCCATCGGTGCCGAACCCCGGCCGGACGGCCCGCGCCGTGGCGCGCAGGTCGCCGAGGAAAGTCATCACGCACTGGATACGGAACTCGCGCAGCAGCATCCGGGAGCGCACGTCGCTGGCCTGCGAGGCCTGCTTCAGATCCATACCCTCGAGTCCGTGCTTGCCGGCCCAGTCGCGCCAGACCTGCTGGCAGTGCATGCAGAAGCAGGGCTCGTAGTGACTGGCAAAATCGACGTGCGCCCCGTCGTCCCCGGCTTCCGCCTTCTTCCGAAAAACCGTCCGCGACGCCTCGATCCAGCGCGGATTGTTCACGCAGGCGCTCCAGCCGTACTGGCCCACCGTGGGAAACAGCGGGTCGAACGGGCGCCGGTAGGTCCCGTCTTCATTGACCGCGGCCATGGCCTTGAGCTGATCCTCGGGCGTCGAGCGGCTATCCATATAGTTGAGGGTGAACCAACTGCGCGTCTTCAGGCCGTACGTGTGCGCCAGTTCGGGCTTGACCCCGGTCACGCAGTTCACCCCACTTTGAGCCCACGCTTGCAGGTCGGCCGCGCTGGCCGGCAAGCCGCTGATAAAGAGCTCCCGCACCCGGCCGCGAGACCAGAAGCCCTCCAGATCGGACTGGGCCCGCACCAAACTGCCGGCCCAGCCCAGGCCAGCCAGAGACAACGCGAGAACGCACCGTGAAATCATCGTCTGATCCCTCTTGTAACTGTCTCTGAGCAACCCGTGCCAGGCGCGTCGCACGCGCCGCGCTGGAACCGCCCAGGAGACCGGCTTGTCGTTGTGGACGCTATCCGGCCGCCCCGCGAACGCCGGATTCCTCGGTCGCGCCGCAGAAGATAGGGCGAGGGTCGGCGGAGTGCAAGAAATGGCGACCGGTGCAATAAGAGAGTCCGTCTGAAGCGCTGAAGGCGCGCTGCCATACCAGCCCAGGGCAACGCCCTGGGAATAGAATGGTTATGGGTTTGAGCCCTGTAGGGGCGAGCCATCTACCCTACCTTCGCACCGAGGTCGCATGG
>CAILKC010000469.1 GCA_903834675.1 uncultured Victivallales bacterium
CACCGAACCGAACCGCAAGCGTGCCCGCTTTCGTAAAACCGACATGCCGCGCGCCAGCACAGTATTGCGGCCGGGGGCGGCAGGTGGTAACTTAGTCGTGTTGCCGGGCAGGTGGTAGTGGTCCGCAATGTGAGAGACCAGGGGGGGGTGTCCATGAAAAACGGGCGGATGCAGTTTACCCTGATTGAACTCCTCGTGGTGATCGCCATCATTGCCATCTTGGCGGCGATGCTGCTGCCAGCGCTTGCCAGCGCGCGCGAGAAGGCTCGGCAAGCGGACTGCACGTCGAACGTTAAACAGCTCATGCTTGGGCACTTACAGTACATAGATGACTTTGACGAATACACCTGTCCCTCCTTCTGGCCCGGGGCTACCACGACCTACAGCGCAAGCTGGATGTCGCGGCTTATGGAGTACGTCGTGAACGAATCCAGGGTCTACTTCTGTCCTTCATCGTCGCAGCCAACATCCTTCATTGACATCGCCAACGTCGGCTATGGCTGGAACTGGGAGTTCCTTACCCTCAAGCGTGAGGGCGCCGTCTATACGGCCCATTACGGAGCCCCGCCCGCCAAACTGGTCGAGATCAGGCAGCCGGGGGAAACCGTCACCATCGCCGACAGCCGGGACTACCTCGACTACATCATCTCGCCTCACCTCATCAACACCTACTACTGCCCCGAGTACCGCCACTCCGGCTATGCAGTGTTCGGCTATGTTGACGGTCGTGCCGACAAGATGGGCTACCCGGCGGGCAACGCCATCAGCCTCTGGGACCTGCTCTAGCCGAAGCCTATTCCACGATGCACATCGGCTTCACGGGCAGCTTCTGCGTGGAGTTCCCCGTGCGCCACGATCCTGGGCCGCTCCGCGCCTGCGTGGCGGAATTGCGCCAGGGCTTCGCCTGAAGGAGACCCGTGTCCATGGAACCCACCGCCGCGACCTGGCGCCGCAGCGTGCCGGCTGTCGTTCTCGGAGCGCTGCTAGCGGTCACTGGGGTTGTCGGCGAGCCGGTGCGCATCCTGGCCGCGACGGCAGCTCGGCGACTGGACGCTGGCACCAACGACCGCAGCGCCATCCACGTGATTTCCACTGGCCGTGAAACGCTGGAGTGGGACGTGCCCGCCCTGGTGCCTGGTCCTTACCGCATCGAACTGACGGTGCGGACCGGCAACAACGACGCCGATCCGTTGAACTGCGTGCGCAGCTACCGCGCCTAGAGCGTGGCCGCGGACGGCACGGCGTCTGATCCCCTCGAGTTCGTCCCGCTCCCCGGCTCGGGGCCAACTCGGGTACCCGGGGTGTGGCCGCAATGGATCGGTGCGATCGCTGGAGTGGCCCCGCTGCAACGTGCTCCGGGTGTGAAGGTACGCGCTAATTGCCGCGGGGTAGGCTTCGCGGAGATACGCGAACTCCGCCTTCTTCCGGCCCGCGACGAGGACCTCATCAGCACATCCCTGACCAGCCCGCGCGAGCGACACCTGTTCCGGCCGGGCGAGGCGATGCCCCTGGTGTGGATGGTGCGCTCCTTCCTGCCGGCCCCTGTCGTTTTGGCCGCCACCCTGAGGCTGGAATCACCGTACGGCCAGACGCTTGCGGAACAGCCTCTCCGCGCCGCCCTGCCGCCTGGCGGTCAGGTGGCCGTGCCCGCCACCAACCGCCGCTGCGAAGGTCGCAGCCCAACGGGCGGCGAGACTATTGCCGTACGTTCGTCCGCGGGCTGGCAGGCCGAGATCTTCATCCCATGGTCCAAGCCTGCCGGGAGCCTGGTCGGGCTGGACCTGGCCATCGATGACGATGACTCGGGGAAGGGACGCAAGAGCCAGATCGTCTGGCATGGCACCAGCCAGAACTACCAGGATCCCAGCGTCTACGGCCGCTTCGCCTGGCCTTGACCCGGGGGAGTGGATCGCGGCACCGCGCTGGTCGGCTACAATGAAAGTGGCGTCGACGCGCCGCGCCAGTGCGGGGCCCTCTGCCGCACGCAGTCCAGACTTCCTGCCCTCAGTAAATGCCGACGTACACTCGCAACTTTGGCGCTCCCGTTTCCGCCTCAACTCGCAAGAGTTCGCTCACCAACGGCGCGCGCCTGATGCCAATCTGGCCAGATTCGTGAGCGAACGGTTGCGAGAGCGTGCGATGATGCGAGCATCCCCGTTGCGAGGCCGCGAAACGCCGTCAGGCTCGGTTTGCTGAGGGCTGGCAGTCCATAGGCAGGCGGCAGCACCTTTGGAGTTCACTGTCAGGTCAGAAGAGGACACGCCGACCGGACCAGCGCAGGTCACGGTCGCCTTCGACGGCGACGCGCAGCACTCGAACCTGAGCATCACCTCCTACATGCGCGAGCACGAGGTCACCGGCGGCGTCCGCCTGGAGGAGTCCGACGGCAGCACGGCTGCCAGAGATATCATCGCCACCGAAAAACGTCTTCTACACCATGAAGTTCGTGCGCGGACGGACCCTGACGGAGGTCATCAAAGGCCTCGCCGAGCGCGATGCCGCCACGCTTGCAGCCTTCCCGCTCAGCCGCCTGCTGAGCGTTTTCGTGCGCGTCTGCGAGGCCATGGTCAATGCGCACCACAAGCACGTCATCCACCGCGACCTGAAGCCCGAGAATATCATGCTCGGCGACTTCGGCGAGGTCTACGTCATGGATTGGGGCCTGGCCAAGGTGCTGGGTAGGGGCGAGGCAACGCCGTCGGACGGGGAAGGAGGTGGCGGTGTGGCGCCAGGGTAACTACTCAGGTTACAACTCAGGTGCATTTCCCTGCCCCAACGGGGCTGCGGCTCAGAGCCCAGGGTTGCGGCCATGGTGCCGCTACCCTGGCACAGTGGCGCCCTACGTTCGCCCAATCCGGACGAGGAACTCCTCAGGGGTCAGGGCTGGCACGGGAGAGTCGTTGAAGCCGGCGACGTTCCGAGAGATCACGTAGTCGCAGCGCGCACTCTCGGCGAGCGCGGCCACGACGGCATCTTCGAAGTCCGCCACCGGCAGACCTCTCGCCCGCAGGAACTGCTCTGCAGCGGCGGGCACGACGGCAGTCCGGGTCAGAATCCAGTCAACAGCCTGATCGGCCTTGCCCTTGTCGGCGTAATGGTGAGCTTGGCGTCGTTCATGGTACTGGCCTCCAGAGGGAGTGTGCCTTGGCCGTTGTACGGACACTATACCACAAACGTACGGCAGAGACAACCAGACGACCGACCTCCGGTTGAGGTAGTTTCTCGACGACGCGCCTGATCCCGTGCGCCTCAGGGACTGAAACGCGCCGTCTTGCCGCCGAGTTTCACCACCAGCTTCTCACCCACGCGCAGGTAGCGGCTCAGCTCGGGGTACTGCCGCACCAGTGCAAAGCACTCGTCCGACCAGGCCTTGACCTCAAGATCGATGCTGGGGGTCGTTCCCGCCGGAATGAGCGAGTCGTACCAGCAGCTTTCCGCCCGGCGCAGGTAGAAGGTTTTTTCGCCCGCTTCGCGGACGGTCTCGGACACCTCCTCGCCGCGGATACCGGCGGCCTCATAGACGCGCCTGACGGGAGCGGCGGCAGCGCCAGCCGGCATGACGGCGGCAGGCGTCGGGGCGCCCATCCCATAGGCGCCGGATTGCATGGACTTAGCCTGCACCGAGAGCCCGACCGCTCCGGCGCCACTCTCCAGCCGCGGCGCCTCATCGGCCACGGCTCGGAAGGCGCGCCGGGCCTCGTCAAGGCGGGCGCGGTCAACATTATCCTCGACGATCAGGAAGCTGGTGTACTCGGTGAGGATGCCAAACTTGCGACCCAGGCGCCGAATCTCCTCGACCAGCTCCGCGCTGCGGCCGTTGACCCGAATCTGCTCCTGCAGGTAGCCGACCCGGCTCACCGCCCACAGACGCGGAATGAAGGAGTTACGGCGGTTACCATCCAGGTCGGCGTTGAAGCGGAACGTCTCACGCTTGCCGGCGACCTCGCCGGAGAGGGCCATCTCCACCCGGCCAGCGCCTTGGTAGGTGCCCGAGAGGCGCAGTTCGCCGCCGCGGAAAAGGTCAGGCAGTTCCGGCGGGTTGAGGTCAGCCAGGCGCGTGCTGCCGCTCTCCAGCCTTAGCCCGGTCATCACCGGATGCGCAATCCTCTCGTAAAAGGCAGACAGGACCAGCTCGAGATCCTCGTTGGGCCGGACGTAACTGCTGCTGCCGCGCGTGCCCTGGCAGAGGCCGTCCAGGAGGCGGGTGTTGACATCGTCGCCCACGCCAAAAGCGAACAATCGACGGCCGCCGGAAGCCTCTTTGGCGCGCTTCAGGATGACGCCGGGGTCGGTTTCGCCCACGGTGGGCAACCCATCGGTGACGAAGACCACGAACGCGGGTCGGTCCTTGGATACCTCCGCCTTGAACGCGGAGTGCAGAGCCGCCTCGAAGGCGGTGCCGCCGCGGGCGTTGAGCCCGGCAATGAAGTCGCGGGCCTGTTTACGGTTCTCCGGTGTCGTCGGCATCGGCTTCTCGGCGTAGGGCATGACGTCGGTCGAGAAGGCGATGAGATTGAAGCGGTCGTCGGGGTTGAGGGCCTCGACGCAGAAGCCGAGGGCAGCGCGGGCCTGCCTGATCTTGTCGCCCATCATACTGCCGGAGGTATCCACCACGAAGGTGACATCCTTGGCCGGAATCTGCTCGGCCTGCAGTTCGCTGCCCGGCGCTACGATCAGGAGGAAGGTGCCGCCCTCGCCCTCCTTGTAAGCCAGAAACTCCATGCCGACCGGGCGCGCGTCTTCGCTGAAGATCAGTTCGAAGTCGCGGTCCGGCACCTGGTTGTCGCGTTCCCAACTGATCCTCGCCTTACGCGCACCGTCCTTCTCGATCCGTACCTCAAAGCCCGGCACAAACAGGCTCTTGAGCGGTGCCTCCGTCTCCAGGCGCACCTCGATCCGGGCTCGGCCGATGGACTGACTGCCCTCGGGCTTGGCAGACAGGAACGGGTACAGGACACGGGTCAGGCCGCCCTCGCGCTTCAGGGCCATCTCGTAGTTGATCTGGATACGCACATCGCTGTTGGGGGCGATGGGGAAGACCCGCGCTTTGAGCAAGCCCTCGCCGGCGTACTCGAGCAGCGCCGGGTCCTTGAGTTGGCGCACGATGCCCTCGTAGATACGGCGGGCCTTGTCCGCGTCCAGCAACTCGGCTTCGAGGGTCTTGCCATTGACCGACATGCTGAAGCTGGAGACGGCGGCGTCAGGGCCGATGGGAAAGAGGTAAACGCCTTCGATCTGGAAGCTGTTGGGGTTGTGGAACAGCGCCTCGACGGTGACCTCCGCCAGCCGCTGGCGCACCTCGATCTGGGCCCGGTGCTCGCGGACTTCCATGGGCGTCGGCGGTTGCGGCGGTGGCGGCGGCCGGGGGTACGGATACCACGGGGGCGACGGCCAGGGCGGAATGATGATGCGACAGGCGAACGCGCCCGACGCGGCCAGCAAGGTCAGCAGCAGCAGGTAACGGCGGGCAGCGGCGCAGGGGCGGCAGGTTTGCATGGCCAGGGCTCCAGTACTTCAAGGAAACTGCCATCACTCTGAGGCTCTTGCAGAACCCTCGGCTCACCAGCCTCTTGCCTGGAGTCGGCGGTCCGCACCGGCACTGCCGGGGCTTCCGCCGTACCTGGGGGTCTTGCAGACGGCGGATACCGCGAACCCGCCCGGAACGGGCGCTGGCAGCGCGGGCTCCAGGGCCAGACGCGGGGTTCTGCAAGAGCCTCTTCTATATCGACGTACCGGGGCGCTGGTTTCTTGGGACACCCAACCGTGACGCCCGAAAACGACACCGCACCGGGCTTGCACGGCCGCCTGGCGACGGCGATGTTGGCAGGCGACAAACAGAAGGCCAAGGAGTACGGCATAGATGACGGCAGCAAGTCCCTACGCCAGCGCGGTCTGGCAGGATATCGAGCGCATCCGCCAGCAGTCGCCGCTGGTCCACAACATCACCAACTATGTCGTGATGAACTCGACCGCCAACGCGCTTCTGGCGCTGGGCGCGGCGCCGGTCATGGCCCATGCCCCCGAGGAGATCGAGGAGATCGTCGCGATCGCTTCGGCCGTCGTCATTAACATCGGCACCCTGAGCGCTCCCTGGATCGAGTCCATGGCCCAGGCCATGGCGGCGGCACGGCAGCGCCACCTGCCGGTCATCCTCGATCCCGTCGGCGCCGGCGCCTCCCGCTTGCGCACCCAGACCTGCCTGGACCTGATTCGCCAAACGCCACCGACCATCATCCGCGGCAATGCCTCGGAAATCCGCGCCCTGCGGGTCAGCAGCGCCACCACCCGTGGCGTCGACAGCCGCGACCGGGCTGAGGCGGCGCTCGAGGCGGGCCGTGAGCTTAATCTCGCCAGCGGAGCCACGGTCAGCATCAGCGGCCCGCTTGACTTGATCGTGCGCGGCAGCGAGGTGATCGAGGTCGCCAACGGCCATCCGCTGATGCCTCGGGTCACGGGCCTGGGCTGCGCTGCCAGTGCCCTCACCGGCGCCTTTGCGGCGGTGAATTCAGATCCGCTGCTGGCAGCAGCCCACGCCATGGCGGTGATGGGCCTCTGCGGCGAACTGGCGGCAGAGGAGTCACGCGGCCCGGGGTCGTTCCACGTCGCCTTCCTGGACGCGCTCTACCGGCTCGATGAGGACGTCGTCCGCGAGCGCCTCCGCCTGCAACGGCGTCCAGCCCAGTGAACAGAAAGGATACCACGATGACCGATCGCGAACGGGTCCTGGCAGTGCTGCGCTACCAACCCTACGATCGCCTCCCGGTGGTCCACTTTGGCTTCCTCGGAGAGACCCTGCAGAAGTGGCGCGCCGAGGGCCACGTCACCGCCGACGAGATCCATGGCATCGGGGACGGCAACCCGGTGGACGTGGCGCTCTCGCGCCGACTGGGATTCGACTTCAACTACCACACCCTGTTCTCGCCGAACGCGGGGCTGCGGCCCGGCTTTGAGTCGAAGGTCATCCGCGAGTTCCCCGATGGCTCGCGGCACATTCTGGATGGTCAGGGTATCGTGCTGCTGCACGTGCCAGGTGCCGGCTCGATCCAGCCGGATGTCGATCACCTGCTGAAGGACCGGAAGGCCTGGGAAGAGCTCTACCTGCCCAAGCTGCAGTTCTCCAAGGATCGAGTCGAGCGGGCGGCGGTACCGGCGGGGGACCGCATGCTGCCCTTCGATCAGGGGGGCCGCGAGTACTTGGTGCGCAACGAACGCACGCACCTGGTGGGCTTGCGTTGCGGCAGCCTTTACGGCGTCATTCGCGGCTGGTTGACCCTCGAGGGCTCCT
Organism: uncultured Victivallales bacterium; assembly: GCA_903834675.1. Next base: position 7,286 of record CAILKC010000469.1, read on the forward strand.
GCTACCTCATGGCTGACGACCCGGACCTGTTCACCGAGATGATCGAGGTGAACGCCGAACTGCAATACCAATGCACTAAGGCGGCCCTGGAATCCGGCGCGCGCTTCGACTACGCGCACTTCTGGGAAGACATCTGCTACAAGAATGGGCCGCTCATCGCGCCGGCCATGTTCGAGGCGAAGTGCGGACATCACTACCAGCGCCTCACCGACCTGGTGCGCAGCTACGGCATCGACATCATCTCGCTCGACTGTGACGGGATGATCGATGCGCTCATCCCCACCTGGTTTAACCACGGGGTCAACACCATGTTCCCCATCGAGGTCGGCACCTGGAGCGCCAGCCTTGAGCCCTGGCGCAAGCAGTACGGCCGCGGTCTCCTTGGCGTCGGCGGCATGGAGAAGAAGATCTTCGCTCGGGACTTCGCCGCAGTGGACGCGGAAGTCGAGCGGCTGCGGCGCCTGGTCGGCCTCGGCGGCTTCCTCCCCTGCCCCGATCACCGCATCGCCGACGATGCCGAGTGGGACAGCGTGCGCTACTACTGCGACCGCATGCATGCCGTCTTCGGCGGCTGAATCCCTGGAGCCGCAGCCGGAGGTGGTGCCGCCGAAGTCCTGCTGGCGAGCAGGACGGACGGCGGGCTCCACAACGCAATCCCTTGGAGTCGGCGGTCCGCACCGTGTCTCCAGCCCCCGCAGGGGGCGACATCTGCACGTCATCCAGGTTCACAGCCCCCGCAGGGGGCGACATC
>CAILKC010000470.1 GCA_903834675.1 uncultured Victivallales bacterium
AACAACGTTCAGCATCTACCTGCCACGAGCAACCAGAGAGGCCGGGACGGGATCGGTTGCCGGTACCCCAGAGAGACTGCCCCATGGCACGGAGACGATCCTGCTGGCCGAGGACGAAAAGGCCGTCCGGGTCACGTCACGGCTTCTCCTCGAAGCCCTGGGCTACACCGTGTTGGCGGCTGAAACGCCAGAGGAGGCACAGCGCCTCGCAGGCGCACACTCAGGCCCCATCCACCTGCTCATCACCGACGTGATCATGCCCGGCATGAACGGACCCGACCTGGCCGGGATTCTCGCTGCAACACATCCCAAGCTGAAGTGCCTGTTCATGTCCGGGTACACCGCCGATGTGATGCTGCATCGTGGCACCTTGAAGGAAGGCATGCCGTTCCTTCCCAAGCCGTTCTCAAGGAACGACCTGGCCCGCAAGGTGCGCGAGGTGTTGGACGGGGACTAGGTGATCGCTATTGCGGAACGGCACCGAGTGCCATTCGCGTCGTCGCGTTGACGTGCCCGTTGCTCGTGAGTAACTCGTGACCGCCACGCCCCGCTCTCAGCCCAAGCCCAGCAACCCCCCGTTCACCCGCAGCCATTCCTTGCGCTCCAGGTAATCGGGCAGACAGAGCGCGAGCATCCTCCAGAACGCCTTCGGGGGCTCACAGGTACACCCGGCATCAGAACCCCGCCAGGCGATAGCCATTGCCGTACGGCCAGAGCAGCCTCTTCGTCGCTCAGGGCAGCGAGGTCGAGGCACAGACAGAGCCGCTGGTGCTCGGCGGCGAGGTCAATGGTCTTCTTCGAGCCACCGGTTGGCCTGCCGAACGTGAAGACCACGGTGCAGTGCGAATCAATGACGTTCTGTTCGGTCCTGGCCACGTGGCCAGCGGAATTCGTCTCTACCAGCCGGTAGCATGCCGGGATCACGCCATCCTCGGCTTTGCGTCCCTTGGGGCACCAGCCGCCGTGGGGGATGCCGAGTTCAATGGCAGCATCAAGACCGCCACGGTCAGCGCTGGTCTGACCGCCGGAGATGATCTTGGCGACGGGAGTATTCATCCGCCATCCCCGTTCTCGTTTTGGTCTTCCCGGTACCCGCGATGGTGGACCAAGGTGCCGTCCGGGGACTCCACCTCCATCACCATACTCCCGAACACGCCCATCACCCGAGTCCCGCCAACCTGGGTCTCGCTGTTGACATGCTGGTGCCCATGGATCAGCAGCCTTGGCGAGTGCCTTCCGATGTAGTCGTTCAGCGCCGCGAAGCCTTGGTGCACGTCCGCATCCCGCTCATGAACGCCTGCGGGGGAGTTGTGGGCGACCAGGATATCCACGGGAGGAAGCTGCCCGATAAGAGCCGCCGCTTCCTCCTGGCTGTAGAGGAAGTTTCCCTTTGGCTTATACCGCCAGGAGCCGTTGAACCCGCCGAGGTGCAGGCCGTTGGCCAGCGTGACCACCCGAAGATGGAGGTCCGTGATCAGCGGCGGGAACGTACTGGGCAAGTCATGGTTGCCCTTGACGGCCACGATCTGCGTCGCAGAGCAAGCCTTGGCGGCAGCGATGATCAGCGGGGCATACACGTCGCCGCAGGAGACGACGAGGTCCACAGGCTGGATGGGGCCGGTCCACGTGTAGTTGTCGTTGTCTGCGAGGATCAGGATGCGCATGGCTGTGGCGCTTGCGTCTGCATCTGCTCGCGCAGCTCCCGCAGACGTTTCAGCAGAGACACGACGGACCCGTCCTTGAGCACCCCGGACCAATGACCGTTACAGAACCGTTCGCCCTGGACGCAGTGGGTAAGCATGGTCTTAACCTCCGGGAGATCAGCGGCGGCGATGGTCACAGGGTCTGTGAGCATCCTCCCGGCTGTCTCGGGATCGTAGTCGTGATCCAGCCAGATCTCCTGTGACGCCAGCTCGAAGAACCGCTTTACGTCCTCGTCGTATTCGGGGTACGGCATCACGGGAACGCTTTCATCGCCGCCAGGCGTCACCCACTTCTGGATGAACTCCCTGCCGGGGGCCTCGAACGCTGGAAGAAAGGCAACGAGGGCGTCGATCTTCCTGACTGTGACCTGCGCCTGCTTCATGGCGATTCCCTCCCCCCCTCTTACGCGCCAGTGGTCGCGATGCCGGACACCATCGGTGTGGAACACGGGCCAAACGGCGTTGGCCCTCGTAACCCCCGGCATCTGACTGGTCACAGACGCCGCCGTGAACGATAGTGACGCAGGTGCGTGGTGCAAGCCGCATGGGCGGCATCGGCGTGGCAGCAGGGGCACAGATGGACAGAGACCCGTTCACACAGACCATGAAAGCCAAGGCCGAGCAGAACTTCCAGACTCACGGCTACCTTGCGGCGATAGTTGTGGCAGTCCAGTCCCAGGGGATCGCCGCCGAGCTTCTGCCGATGGAGGACAAGGACGCCGCCGCCCGCCTGATCCAACGCTTCCGTGCGGCAAGTCCGCTGGTAGCGGTGGTTGCCGAATCGTGGTACATAGACCTGACCAAGCTGGCACCGGAGCAGCAGCGGCAGGCGATGGACATGCCTCCGAGCAAGCACCCGAAGCGCAAGGAAGTGGCCCTGGTCACGATCCACCATGGCTTGGACACGACGATGTACTCCGCCGACATCATCCGCAAGGGCAGGAAGAAGCCCGTTCTCGGGCCCTGGAGAGAAGCACCCATGGCGGGTGCCGAAGGGCGCTTTGTTACGCCGCCAGCCGAATGGAACTGAGGGCAGTCGAGATGCAGACCAAGCTGGACAATGCAGTCACTACCTTTCGCGGCGGGTACAATTGCGCTCAGGCGGTGCTCTCTGCGCACTGCGAAGACCTGAACCTTGATAGGAACACGGCGTTACGCCTGGCCTGCGGGTTCGGTGCTGGAATGGCAAGGCGGCAGGATGTCTGCGGTGCCGTGTCCGGGGGGATCATCGTCCTTGGCCTCCGGCATGGCAGGGGCCTGAACGACGACCGCTCTGCGACCGAAACCACATACGCCAGAGCACGGGACTTGATGGAGCGCTTCCGGCTGCGACACGGAACCTGCGTCTGCCGGGAGCTTCTGAACGGCTGCAACCTCGCGACCCCCGAAGGGCAGGCTGCTTTCAGAAGTGACGATCTCTTGAACCGGGTCTGCGTCCCCTGCATCCAGAGCGTGATGACCATTCTTGACGAGCCGGGATGACGCCACCGGGGACGATACCTTCTTCTTGTCCTTGGTGACGTATTGCCGGTTGAACGCTCCGAAACGCTTCGAGAGGTCTTGGCCGTACCCATCCCGGCTGAGCTTCAGCCCCGGCCACAACCGTTCTTCTCCCCGTCTCTCCACCCGTTGCCAGTATTCCCGCAAGCCGACCCGGAAGTAGAAACGACCATCGGGTCCACGGCGGTGGACGTTGGAGCACAGGAACCTGGTCTGCACGGTCAGCCTCCGGTCAAAAGTGCTCCTCAGTGAGGAGCACTTTCGGGCCGGATGCCCTTAGGCCGTGGCACCTATCTGTGCATAACTCGTTCTACGGGAACGAGTCGTGGTGAGTTTTGATTGGAGGCGCCGGGAGTCGAACCCGGGTCCTGGAGAGACCACACGGCGGCGTCTACATGCTTAGCGCACACTTGGCAATCTCGTCCGGACATCTAGGCGGCGCGCGAGCCAATGCCCGGACATAGCGCCCTGTTTAGTTCTTGCCACGCCACCCGGGTGCCCGGTCTTGCGGCCAGCCTGATGTCGTCGTTCTCAGCCCTTATCAGGCGTCAGGGTGAGAACGTCGCTGCCGTTAGGCTGCGAGTGCGAGCTCAGTGTTCGCAGTTACAAAGTTGACCGGTGATTAAGGAGGCCGACGATCATCCTCCGCATGCAACCGACGCTCAGCCTGACCAGTCGAGACCAAATCGCCCCCATGAACCGGCAGAGAAGCGTCCACAGGGCTGTACTATAGTCGGCGGCCCGCGCTTTCCCAACGTCAGACAGAAGAGCCCAGGGCGGTTCTTCTTCTGGGCGCCAGGCGCCTTGGAGCCGACGGTTCGTGGCCACGGGGGATACCGCGAACCGGCCCGAAACGGGCGCTGGCATCGCGGGCTCCAGGGAGGCAAGCGGGGTCAGGGCTGCCGGCTGCCGGTCAGAGCTGGGCCCAGGGCGGTCGGCGGCTGAAGATATCCCGGATGCGGTTCAGGTCGAACTTGGCAGAGCGGTCGTAGAAGAAGATGCCATTCTGCTCCTGTTCGACGTCGGTGAGCTGGGTATAGCAGTAGCCGCAGATGTGATCGTGTCGCAGGATCGCCTCGGTCTGTCCGCTGAGGCGCTGGTAGAACTCCGCCAGCGATTTCGGGGTGTTGCCGTAGCCCCAACTGGTGTCGGAGCGCTCCAGGTCGGCCGGGTTCCACTTGATGCCGCCGTATTCATCCACCAGGTAGGGCTGGCCGCTGTAGGCGGGCTCGAGATCGGGGACGTTTCGCCAGACGCCTTGGTCGCCGGGGGTGAGGGCCTGGGCCAACTTAGCGGGGTCCTGCTCGTAGTTGTGGACGGTCCAGAGGTCGGTGATGGCGTGGAGGTAGCCGCTGGTGTCGTTGACCGGCCGGGTGGGATCGAGGGCTTTGCAGAGGGTGTAGGCGTCGACGTGGGTGCGGGTGTGCTGGGCACGGTTGCTGAAGGCACGGGTTTCGTTGAACGGGGTCCAGGCGATGATGGAAGGGTGATTGCGGTCGCGGCGCACGATCTCGGCCCACTCGCTGAGGACGTTGCGGGCGTAGGGGATGTGGTCGGGATTGCCACCCCAACTGCTGGACTCGCCCCAGGTGAGATACCCGAGCCGGTCGGCCCAGTAATGGAAGCGCTCCTCGAAGACTTTCTGGTGCAGGCGGGCGCCGTTGAAGCCGGCGGCCTGGCTCAGTTCGATGTCCCGGCGCAGCGCCGCGTCGCTGGGCGCGGTCCAGATGCCGTCGGGATAGAAGCCCTGGTCGAGGACCAGGCGCAGATAGACGGCCTGGTTGTTGAGGAAGAGGCGGTTGCCCTCGAGGTGGATCTTGCGCAGGCCGGCGTAGCTCTGGACGCGATCGAGGACGTGGTTGCCGTCGAGCACCTCGAGAGTCAGGTCGTACAGATGCGGGCTGCCGGGCTCCCAGGGCTTCGGGTTCGTCAGAGAGAGCTCCAGGACTCCCAGCGGCGCGGCCGGGCGGATGGCCTCGGCCACCACGCGGTTGGCCTCCATGAGCACGGCGCGGAGGCTCAAGCCCCGGCGAAGGCTGCGGAAGGCCGGCGTCACCAGGAAGCGCTGGCCATCGAGATCCGGGACGATCTGCGCGTCCGCCAAGCCGCAGGGATGCACGGCCTCGAGCCATACCGACTGCCAGATGCCCGTGGTGCGCGTGTAATGGCAGCCGTGGCTGAGCAGGCGGTGCGACTGCTTGCCGCCCGGAAGCGCCCCCGAGCGGGTGTCGTCATAGGCGCGCACCACGAGGTGGTGGGTGGCTCCAGCCCGCACTCGCCGGGTGATGTCGAGGGCGAAACTCACGCTCCCGCCGAAGTGCATGCCGACACTGGCGCCGTCAATAAACGCCTCGCATTCATGATCCACCCCGCCGAAGTGCAGCAGGACCTCGCGCTCGCCCCAACTCTCGGGGAGAGTGAAGACGCGGTGGTACCAGATGCCGTTGATGAAATCGGTGTAGCCGACGCCGGACAGCCGGCTCTCGGGACAGAAGGGGACCAGGATGGTGTTCTCGAAGCCCTTGGCGTCCTGCCAGCGCGCTTCGGCGCCACTGCGGCCGTGATCGAAGCGGTACGTCCAGGGGCCATTGAGGGGGGCCCAGTCGGCGCGCTGAAACTGTGGTCTTGGGTGTTCCTGGCGGGGGATAGGCATAGGGTGTCTCCGGTAGGGTTCCGCGTAATGTGCCTCGCCATGGCAGGGTTGCCAGCCCGCCCTGGGCGCGGCTGGAAAGAGACCCGAGGCGCTGGCCCCGGAATGAACCCTGACGGCACTGTCTCTTGCGAGTACGGTGCGGGCGAGGTAGGTTTGATTGCGGCCTGCGAGAAGAGGTTCTGCCGGGGCAGAAGATTCGACGCGCCCGTGAAGCAGGCGCTTGGCGGTCCCCTATGGGAAACGACCTCTATAGCAAGATTCTCGACCTGGCTCCGGGGCCGCGCCCGCCGGACCACTATGATCTCCTGGGGCTGAAGTGGTTCGAGCGCGACGCCGAGACCATCCACCGTGCCGGCCTGCAGCGCATGAAGGCGCTCAAGGCGTGGGACTTGCATCCGGACGCCGAGACGCAAGCGGCGGTGCAGGAGCTGCAGAATCAGGTCGGCGCTGCCCTGGCGACGTTGGAGGATGCCTCGCGCCGGCAGCGCTACGAGCTGGCTCTGGCCGCCGAGCTCGGCCTGGCCGCGCCAGCGCCGGTGGGCGCAGATGCCGTGCCGACTTCGGTGACCCCGGTGGCATCCGTGCCAGTGGTCGCGGCCGTTCCTGGTTCTCGAGGGCGGGACAAGGCCCGCCTACCATTCCGTTTTCGGGTTGGGGTGTGCGTTGCGGCGTTGGTGCTGCTGGTCTTTGCCACCATCGAGGGCCCCGCCTGGCTGCTCTTTGGGGGGCGCTGGCGCCGCGGCCAGGTTGCGACCCCCGGAACGCCGCCGGTCCGGTCCCGCGGCGCGCAGCCTGGCGAGAGGCAGGGCGCGGGTGCGGCAGGGGCGACGGAAGCGGCCAGCGTCGGCCGTCCCGCCAGCCCCAGCGCGAGCGCAGGGGTTCCGGTCAGCGGGCAGTCCTGGATCGTGCCCGAATTGGGTCTGGCGCTGGTCTGGGTGGCACCCGGGAGCTTCCAGATGGGCTCGAACGACGGAGCGCCTGACGAGAAGCCCGTACACACGGTGCGAATTTCGCGCGGGTATTGGCTGGGCAGGACGGAGCTGACGCAGCCGGAATACTGGGCGCTCAGCGGCAAGAAGCCGAGCCGGTTCAGGGGTCCACTGCATCCGGTGGAGAGCGTCTCGTGGCGCGAGGCGCTGGGCTACTGTGCTTTGTTGAGCGCCCGCGAGCGCGAGGCCGGACGCTTGCCTGCGGGGTACGAGTACCGCCTGCCGACCGAGGCGGAGTGGGAGTATGCGGCGCGGGGTGGAGCGCAGAGCCGGGGCACTCTCTACTCCGGTTCCGATGCGGCCGATGCGGTGGCGTGGTCTGGCGCCAACAGTTGGGAGACGGCTTGCCCCGTAGGCCAGAAGCAGGCCAACGAACTGGGCCTGTACGATCTGAGCGGCAATGTCTGGGAATGGTGCCTGGATAGCTACGCGGCGGACTACTATGTAAGCAGCCCGGAAACCGACCCGGCTAACCTGCTTGTGACCCCTTACCGCGCCGCTCGCGGGGGCAGTTGGGATAGGCCGTCGGCCTGCGGGCGGGTCACGGTCCGGGAGCGCGGCGGACCCGCAAGTTCGACCGAGTCCCTGGGCTTCCGTGTCTGCCTGGCGTCGGCGCTGGACAGCGGCGAGTCCGCCACGGAGCTGGCCCGCGCCTTGTTGACCCCGGCGGGGAACGCCGAGGAGAGGCCGAGCGCGCCTGCCGCCGCCGGGGATGCCGACGAGGCGCCGACGCGCCTGCCGCCGGTAGCGCCGGGCAAGCCGCCACGCAGTCGCCCGATCGAGGGCCTGCACTGGGCCGTCCCCGAACTGGGTATGCAGTTCGTCTGGGTTGCCCATGGAAGCTTCCGCATGGGCTCCAATAGCGGGGCGGCGGACGAGCAGCCGGAACACACGGTGCGGTTTGGGCGCGGGTTCTGGCTGGGCATGTGCGAAGTGACACAGGCTGAGTACGAGGCGCTCAGCGAGCGGAACCCCAGCCGGTTCAAGGGTCCGCGCCATCCGGTGGAGACGGTGTCCTGGAACGACGCCGTGGGGTACTGTGCGCGGCTGACGGAGCGGGAGCGCCTGGTCTCGCGGCTGCCGGCGGGGTATGAGTACCGTCTGCCAACCGAGGCGGAGTGGGAATACGCGGCCCGGGGCGGTGAGCGCAGCCGCTGGTACATCTACAGCGGCTCGAACCGTGCCGACGACGTGGCCTGGCACAACGCGAACAGCGGCGGGATGACGCACCCGGTCGGCCAGAAGCAGCCCAATGAGCTTGGCCTGTACGATCTGAGCGGCAATGTCTGGGAATGGTGCCTGGATGGCTACGACGAAGCCTACTACACCGCAAGCCCCGCCATCTCCCCGCTGAATCTGCAGACGAGCAGTACCCGCGTCTACCGCGGTGGCAGTTGGGGCATAGCCCCTCGGGACGTGCGCTCAGTCTACCGGAATCGAGGCAAACCGGAGAACGCGATCAGCGGTCTGGGCTTTCGCGTCAGCCTGGCGCCGCGGCTGGTGCCAGCCGCGGCCTCGGGTGTCGCGCCCGCCTGGCCGCGCTGACGGGGGGCGATCCGGCGGCGCGGGGGATACCGCGAACCCGCCCGAGACGGGCGCTGGCATCGCGGGCTCCAGGGCCACAGTGAGTCCAAAGGGGGCGCAGGTCAGTTCCGTAGGGGTTTCTGTTTCGATCGTCTCCGCGTCCGGCGAGCAGAACGGGTCCCTTGACTCTTGGGGGAGACTTCCGGCGGGAGATGTCGCGAAGGCCAGACGCCGCGGAGCGCTGAAAGCGCGGCTATTCCTCAGCCCAGGGCAGCGCCCTGGGAATGGAATCCAAAACGAGATTGAGCCCTGCCGGGGCGGCATACCGACAGTCCATGGGCAC
>CAILKC010000471.1 GCA_903834675.1 uncultured Victivallales bacterium
GGATGAGAGCGGTCTCGGCATCTCCTGTTTCCATATCGGCTTGGGCTGATGGCGACTGGGAGGACGCTTCCTCCCGCCGCGCCCTACCGTCTGCTCATATCGTCTTTACGATGCCGCGGACGAGCGGATGAGTGTCCCGAAGGACCCGCGGACCGCGGCCGTGTTCGCAACCCTCCAGTCGCGCCAGCCGCACACACTAAAGGCTCGACTACATACCCGCGTCGCGACCGGCCTGCGCCCAGGAAGTCTCATCCAAGGGTTCAGGGTTCAGCGGCGCCCCCGGCTTGGAGGCCGGACATAGTCGAATGAGACTTGCCGCCGCGGTTCCTATTCCGATCCGGCCGGTACGCGCCGGATCGCCTGGAGGGCGGCCCTGTCGAAGACCGTGAGCCCGTCGAATCGGCGTGGCCGCCGCCGCGGCGGACGAAGGGCGGAATGGGAAGCCCCTGGTGTCCTACGAGGCTGCTGCACGTCTCATACAAGCCCAGCCCCCGGCTGGGGCCGGACATACCAGAATCAGAACCGCGGTTGCCGTGCCGGCGATTCTGCCATTCGTCATTGGGCCTTCGACCTTCTGCGGTTCTCAGACAAGCAAACCCCTACGGAGCTGACTTGCGTCCCTGTCGTTCTGCGATCCTGTTGCTCGGCTCGCTGGGGATGTACAGTACCGCGCCGCCTGGCTGGGCCGTCGTTTTGCTTCGCGTCCGCAGGAGCCTCTTATCATGATCTGCGTCTCGTCTGCATCGTCTCGCGGCCGCGGGGTTTCGTTGTGGCTGCTGGTGGCTCTGTCGGTCTTCGCTCTGCGCCTGGCGGCCATGCCGGACTACTCTGCCGGCATCCTGGACCTGAGCGTGGTGCAGAAGGCCGCCGCCACAGTTGACCTGGGACGCTACCCCAACGCCGACAATGTGCTGATCGACGACGCCATCGTCATCGAGTACCAGGCCGATGGCACTTCGGTCACCGTGGACGATACCTGCCTGAAGGTCCTCACCGAGAAGGGCCGACGCGAGAACCAATCTTTGGCGCGGAACTTTACGCTGCCCTTCGGCACGGCGGCGTTTCTGCTGGTACAGGTCATCAAGCCCGACGGGCGCGTGCTCCCGGTCGACCTGGCGGCGCAGAGCAAGATCATGGTTGATCCCAGCCAGATGGGGTCAAACATCTACAATCCCGACGACAAAGTTCTCGCGGTGAGCATTCCCGAGTTAGCGGTCGGCGACTTGGTGCGCTACGTCGCCCGGGAGGACATCGTCAAGCCGCGTGTTCCCGGCACCTTCAGCGAATATGAGGTCTTCGAGTACACCAGCCCCATCCTGCGCTACAGCTACGAGGTCAACGGGCCTAAAGCTCTGCCGCTGCGCAGTATCGCGCTGAAGGGCGAGGTGCCCGGCACGGTGCGCCACACCCGGCGCGAGGAAGGCGACCGGCTGATTCAGCGTTGGGAGGTCGCCGAGGTTCCCCGCATGTACGACGAACCCCGCATGCCGCCGCTGTATACGGTGGTGCAGCGCCTGCTGCTCAGCACCATTCCCGATTGGCAGTACCTGTCCACCTGGTACTGGAAACTCTGCGAGCCGCACCTGCAGACTAGTGCCGCAATGCAGGCCAAGGTGGACGAACTCACCAAGGGCGTCGTGGACCGCGAGGCACGCCTGCGCGCCGTCTTCCGCTTCGTCTCCCAGGAAGTCCGTTATATGGGCATCACGGTCGAGAAGGAGGCGCCGGGGTACGAGCCGCACGATGTCAAGCTCACCTTCGAGAACCGCCACGGGGTCTGCCGGGACAAGGCCGTGCTGCTGGTGGCCATGCTGCGTCTGGCTGACATCAAGGCCTACCCGGTGCTGATTCACAACGGTCCCAAGAAAGAGCCCGACGTGCCGCAGCCCTTTTTCAACCACGCCATCGCCGCGGCCGAGAACCCGGACGGCTCCTACCAGTTGATGGATCCGACCGACGAAAACACCAAGGACCTCTTCCCGGCCTACCTCTGCAACCAGAGCTACCTGGTGGCCCGGCCCGAAGGCGAGAAACTGCTCACCTCGCCCATCATTCCCGCCGACCAGAATATGGTTCAGGTCGAGACCACGGGTCGCATCGATGCGCGCGGCACGCTCACGGGCTCCAGTCGGCTGCGCTTTGACGGCATCAATGACAATGCCTACCGCGGCTACTTCTCCAGCATCAAGCCGGACGAGCGTCGGCGCTTCTTCGAGGGCGCCGTCAAGCGCATGGCCGCCGGAGCACGCCTGACCGCGCTGAACATCACGCCGACAGATATGATGAACACCGAGGCGCCGCTCGAGGTGACCCTGAGCTTCGAGGCGGACGAGGTTCCGGTCAGCGACGGTACGACCCTGATGCTGCCGCTGCCCCGCCTCGGCGCCAGCGTCGGCATGGTCAACTTCATCCTGCGCGATGCCGGCCTGAAGGAGCGCAAGTATCCCTTCCTCACCGAGTTCGCCTGCGGTGTCCACGAGACCTTTCGCCTCGACCTCGCCGCCGCCCTCGGCAGCCCCGTGGCACTGCCGGTGTACGAGCCTGTCCGTACCGAAACCCTGGCTTGGGACCTGCGCCTGTCCACCGAGGGCCGTACCCTCGCCGGCGAGGGCACCTTCGCCATCACCGCGGTCGAACTCTCGCCGACCCAGTATGCCGAGATGAAGAAGACGCTCAAGACTCTCGAGGTCTACGCCCGCAAACGGCCCATCCTCCAGCGCTCCCCAGCCGCCCAGGGCGAGATCGACGCCATCGTGCTGCAGAGCCTCCACGAATACGACGTGCAGGATGCCACGCACTGGACCTGGGTCGAGAAGGTCCAGCGCCAGATTCTCAGCTACAAGGGCAAGAAGGATAACGGCGAGCTGAAGTGGAACTACAACCCGGCCTGGGAGAAGATCGAGCTGGTCAGAGCCACCGTGACCGCGGCCGATGGCACGGTCAAGGAGATTAGTGCGCCGGAAGTGAACGAGATGGACGCCGGCTGGGTCGCCTCAGCACCGCGCTACCCGGCCGGCAAGACGCTGGTGGCGAGCCTGCCTGGCGTCGGCATCGGCTGCCTGATCGACTACGAGGTCCGCCACACCCTCAGCGGCCAGCCGTTCTTTGCGGCGCGGCAGGTGTTTCGCGGTTTCGATCGGGTGGAGCGTAAGGTCGTGCGCCTGCGTCGACCTGCCGACTTGGCCCTGCGTACGGGCCTGTTCCAGGGTGGTATCATGGACCCGGCCGCCGAAGCCGTAATCCGGGTGTCGACACGGCAGGAAGCTGACGGCCGCATCGTGACCGAGTGGGTGGCCACCGCTCAGCCGCCCATTCGCCGCGAGGACGGCTTGCCGCCGCTGGAGATGTTCGCCCCGACCTTGCTGCTCTCGGTCGGCGACTGGAAGACCTACACTCAGAGGCTGGTGGAGAGGCTCGAGGGCGCGGCCGCATCTTCCCCCGCCGTCCAGGCGCTGGCCCGCGAGACGGTAGCCGGTGCGGCTGACCCGGCCGCCGCGGTCCGCGCTCTGCGCGATCTGCTGGCAACTCGCATCCGGCGTGCGGGGCCGACCCTGCCGGACCTGCCGCTCTCGGCCATCAGCCCGGCCGACGTCACCCTGCGCGATGGCTACGGCAACACCACCGACACCGCCATCCTGCTGTATGCTCTCCTGCGCCAGGCCGGACTCAAACCGCAGTTTGTCCTGGCGTCCTCTCTGCCGCGCCTGGCGGCCCTCGAGGAGACCGCCCTGCAATACCCCGCTGCCTGGCAATTTCCCGAGGTCCTGGTCTCCGTCAAGGTGCCTGGCCTGGGCCTGGTCTACCTCAATGACACCGACCAGTACGATGCGCTGGGCGCCACGCCGCACGACCAGCAGGTGGCGCTTGGCCTCAACAAGGCGCGCCCGGAGCACGTGCAGGCGACGGCGGAGCGGCAGGATTTCGCCGAGACCAGCTACGCGATCCGACTCGAGGCAGACGGGAACGCGGAGGTCACGGTCAGCGAGACGACCCGGGGCGGGCTGTTTGGAGAGGAAAATCGCAAGTTCAGCGAGATGCAGCCCGAGGAGCGCCGCCGCTACTTTGAGGAGACCGTGTCCGGCCTCTCGCAGAACGCCGAGGCGATGGGCGAGCTGGAGACGAACTTCACGGCTTACCCCGGCGCCGAGCGTTTCTCGGCGCGCGTCACCAGCTTGGCGATTCGCGATGGCGACTTTCTCTACCTCTCCTTGCCCCGGACGCTCAACAATCTGCTGGCCCTGCGCGCCGACCAGCGTACCAACCCCGTCCTCTGGGGCTCCCCGCGACGATTCCGCATCGTCACCGACATCACGTTCCCGCCCGAGTTTAGCGAGACCGTGCTGCTGCCCGCCGATTTCTTCTGGAATGCCCCCGCTGAGGCGGGTTCGGTGTGGGTGGGCGTCCGCCGGGAGGGGCCCTCGACGTTGCGGATCATCCACGACGTTGACCTCAAGCCCGGCATCTTGCCCACGGCGGAATACGGCAACCTGCTCGAGGCCAATCGTAAGCTCAGCAACCCGGCGGCCGGTACCATCCTGCTGCGCCGGACCACGCCGTCGACGCAACCGTAACCTGAGCCGAACCCGCCCAAGCGAGGCTAGCGCTATGTCGATCGTACGTCCCGCCTATCGTGAGCCGCTCATCCGCCACCCTGACACCATGCGCTACCGGCCCCTCGGTCAGACCGGCCTTATGGTCTCGGCTCTCTCCTTCGGCTGCATGCGGCTAGCCGACGATCAGGACCTTAACACACGCCTGATTGCGCGGGCGATCGAACTGGGCGTCAACTACTTCGAGACCACCCGTGGGTACTGCCAAGGCCAGTGTCAGCAGCGCACGGCCCCGGGACTCGTGGGCCGCGCCGCCGGGGTCATCGTTTCCGGCAAGTCAGGCATTCAGGCCGATACCACCGCCTACGGTTTCCGCAAGGAGATCGAGCGGCAGTTGGACATCCTTGGCCTGACCCACTTCAAGTTCTTCCAGGTCGGCTGGTTCGGCTGGGATCGCGTCGCGCACCTGCTCAAGCCCGGTGGCGTCCTGGAAGCATTGCGGCAGGCGCAGGCGGAAGGGCTGATCCAGTACATCGGTTTCACCGGCCACGACAAGCCGGACAACTTCACCAAGATCGTTGAAACCGGCCTGTTTGACAGCATCACCGTGCCCTACAACCTCATCAACCGCGCCTACGAACCGACCATCCGCCGGGCTGGCGAACTCGGCGTCGGCGTCGTGGCCATGTGTCCCGTGGCCGGCGGCGCCCTGGCCTGCGATTCGGAGGCCCTGAAGGAAGCCCTCGGGATGGACCTGCCGACCGCGGAGATGGCGCTGCGCTTCGTCCTGGCTAACCCGGCCGTCAGCACCGCCTGCTCCGGCATGAATACCCTGGCGCAACTCGAGCAGAATGCCCCCACGGTGCAGGCCTTCGATCCGGCCGAACCGGCCGTGTTTGAGCGCATGTGCGAGGGTCTGGATCGCCTGCGGGAGCGCCTTGGGCATCGGCTGTGTACGGCCTGCCGCTACTGCATGCCGTGCGCGCAAGGCGTCGACATCCCCCGCCACCTTGAACTCTACCGCCACTGGAAGGCGTTCGGTCTGACCAACGCCGCTCGCAACGGCCTCCGCGGCATCCCGCCCGCGAACAGCCTGGCCCGCTGTAATTCCTGCGGGGAGTGCGAGAAGAAGTGTCCCAACGAACTGCCGGTCCGCGAGCTGTTCAAGGAACTGGCGACGCTGGGCTGAGCAGCCACCCGTCGGGGCCAGGTAAGACGCTCGTCAACCTGCGTGCGGATGCTGCCGCGGTCTGCCAACCCGCCCCATCCGGCCGGTCACCACGTCCAGATGAAGGTATTGCCGTTGACGGTCAGGGCCTGCGGCCAAGGCAAGGTGGTGGCGTGCCCATCGTAGAAGGCCACGTTGCCGTTGTTATTGTGGGGTCCGACGCCCGGAACGGCCTGGCACTTGCACAGCGCGGTGGTTACGATCAGCGTCTGCAGGTTGACGCAATCCACGATGGTGGCCGTGGCGGCGGGCGGGAACTGGCTGGACGTACCCGCTGATATCCAGCTTGAGGTGGGCCCACCGCCGCCGCCGTTGTCGGTCACCGTCGAGATCCAGTAAGGGATACTGGGCCATTGCTTCACATCATTGAAGGTCGGGCAGTAGTAGGGGTTGCGGTCGTTGACGTAGGAGAACGTCATCTCGGCGAAGTTCCAGTGCATGGAGGTGAGGGTGACGTCGGCCCGGTAGTAGAGGTTAAAGCCGCAGCGATTGCCGCCGCAACTGGTCCAGTTCATGGTGGTGGCGAGGATACGGTTGGCGCTGCCGGCCGGATTGCCCTGGCCGTTGTTGTCATCCGCGTACATGAAGTTAGCGAGATTCAGTTGCTTCATGTTGCTGAGGCAGGACACCCCTCGCGCCTTGGCCCTGGCGTTGGCCAACGCCGGCAAGAGCATGGCGGCGAGAATGGCGATGATGGCGATGACGACGAGCAGCTCGATGAGGGTGAAGGGACGTCGGCTAAGGCGCATAGTCGGGCTCCTGCGGTTGACGACCACGCCATTCCACTGCATCAGCAGTAAATCGGAGCGTCCCTATACGATAACACGCAAAGAGCCCATTCCGCAAGACCGGCGGAGGATAAGAATGGGAAACGGAGGAAAAACCCACGGTCACTGGCCAGGATCCCGGCCCCACGGGGCCTCAGGTAGTCACCGCCGCGCCCTGCTGCCTACCAGCCGCCAACCCGCCACTATCGGCAAGTCACCACAGCCAGATGTAGGTATTGCCGTTGACGGTCAGAGCCTGCTGCCAAGGCAAGGTGGTGGCGTGTCCGTCAGCGAAGGCCGCGTTCCCGGTGTTGCTGTGGGGTGGGGTGCCGGTGACGGCAGTTGAACCGCAACCAGCCTGGATGACGGAGAGAGTCTGCGTGTTGACTGCATCCAGGATGATCGCCGTGTTGGCGGGTGGGTAGAGGCTGGAGGTCCCGGCCGAGATCCAACTGGTAGTGGGGTTCCCTGACGACCGCACCGTCGCGATCCAGTAGGGGATACTGGGCCATTGCTTCACATCGTTGAAGGTCGGGCAGTAGTAGACACTACGGTCGTTAGTGTAGGTGAACGTCATCTCGGCAAAGTTCATGCGCAGAGAAGGCTTGTAGACGTCGGCCCGGTAATAGGTGGCGAAGCCGCAGCGTTGACCGCCGCAGCCATCCCAATTGGCGGTCGCCCCGGTGATGTCGGTGCGGTTGGCGCTGCCGCTCTGAAGCCCGTTCCCATTGTTGTCATCCGCGTACATGAAAATGGCCAGCGTCAGTTGTTTCATGTTGCTGAGGCAGGAGGCGCCCCGCGCCTTGGCCCTGGCCTGGGCCAACGCCGGGAGCAACATGGCGGCGA
>CAILKC010000472.1 GCA_903834675.1 uncultured Victivallales bacterium
CGCCGACGCAGCGGCGCCCTCCAACGCCCTGCGTCCGCCGCGGCGGACGAGGGGCGGAATGGGAAGCGCTTTGGGTCATACGAGGTTGCTGCAAGTCTCCTACAAGCAAACCCCTACGGAGCTGACTTGCGCCCGTCCACTTATCCCTCCCCGTCCGTCGCGATTGGCCTTAGCCACCATCCGGAGTATGTTGTGAACACCTGTTCACATAGGGAGACGACATGGCCACGTCGAAGCGCAGTACGGAAGTGCGTCAGGGCGAGATTGTCCGGGCCGCCCTGGAGCTCATTGGGAGCCGCGGCCTGGAAGGGCTGCGGGTGGCCGCGGTGGCCCGCAAGGTCGGGCTGGTGCCCTCCGCCATCTACCGCCATTACCGCAACAAGGACGAGGTGCTGGACGCCATCCTGGAGTACATCCAGGCTCGTTTACGCGCGAATGTGCGGGCTGTTTCGCTCGTGGAGGCCGAGGCGTTGGCGCGACTCAGGGCGCTGCTGACGCATCACGTCAACCTCATCCGGGAGAGCGCAGCCATTCCGATGGTGGTTTTTTCGGGGGAGGTATGTGCGGGCAGTCCACGCCGCCGGGAGCAACTGCTCGGGATCATCGAGTCCTATCTGGCGGACGTCGCGATTCTGGTCGAACAGGGCCAGCGCGAAGGGAGCGTCCGGCCGGAGTTGGAGCCTGGTGCGGTGGCGATGCTCTTCCTTGGGTTGATCCAGCCGTCGGCGCTGGTCTGGCATCTCAGCGTCGGCAGGTTCGACGTCTCACGGCAGGCCGAAGCCGCCTGGCCGCTGTTCTGCCGGGCCATCCAAACTCAGCCGCTGGAAGGGGCCATCTGACCTCGGTTTGGGCGCGGTGACAAGCACGGCGGCGGTCGTGCGACCGAGACGGAACACTCAGAGAAGGACGGTGAACGGATGAGACGGGGCATGACTCGACGACGTGTGGCTGGGATCTCGGGGAAGCTCACGGCGCTGGCCTTGGCCGCTGGCGCCGTGGTCTACTTCGTGCGCTTCAGACCTGTAGTCGTGACCGCGTTCACCGTGGATACGGCCACGGTGGAGGCGGAAGTGCTGGGTACCGGGACCCTGGAGGCACGGACCAGGACCACGGTCAGCACCAAGGTCGCCGGCAGGATCGCGACGCTCCTCGTGGACCAGAACGACAGCGTCTCCGCAGGTCAGCTACTGGCGACCCTTGAGGACGGCGAACTGCGGCAGCAGGTGGAGATGGCAGTCGCCACGCTGGAAGCGACCAAGGCCGCTCTGAACCGGGCCCAGGCTGATATTGCACGGGCTGAGGCGGTCCTGGCCCAGGCGAGGTTGGACCAGGAGCGGACCCGACTGCTGTTTGAGAAGAAGGTAGCGACGGCGGACGAACAGGACAAGAGTCGCGAGCGGCTCGACATCGCGGTGGCGGAGAGGGACCGGGCCAAGGCTGCAAAGACCGAGATCGAGTACCAGGTCGCAGCCGCCGCCCAGACCCTGAAGTATCATCAGGAACGCCTCGCCGACACCCGACTGCTCAGTCCCTTTGGCAACGGTCTGGTCGTCGCCCGCTACCGTGAGGTCGGCGAGGTCGTGGTACCCGGCACGAGTGTCATGGACCTCGTGTGCTTGAATGAGGTGTGGGTCTCGGCCTGGGTAGACGAGTCAGCCATTGCCACGCTGGCCGTGGGCCAGCCCACTCGGGTGGTCTTCCGTGCAGAGCCAGAGCGCTCGTACCCCGGTCAGGTCAAGCGCCTGGCCAAACAGACGGACCGCGAGACACGCGAGTTCCTGGTGGATGTGCAGGTGAATGAACTGCCAACGAACTGGTCCATCGGCCAGCGGGCCGAGGTGCTGATCCAGACCGCGACGAGGCCGGGCACGCTGGCTATTCCGCCGCGGTTGCTCGTCTGGAGAGACGGTCGCCCCTGCGTGTATGTGCGTGAGGCGGGTCGGGCGCGGTTGCGGGAGGTCGCGCTGGGACTGCGGGGACGGGACCAGGTCGAGATCAGCCGCGGTCTGCGACGTGGGGAGGTCGTTATCCTGGCGCAGACTGGCGCTGGCCGCACCCTGCGCGACGGGGGGTTCGTCAAACCATGAACCTGGCTCTCAAAGACATCCGGCACAGTTTCGGGCGGTTTGCTCTGACCGCGGTCGGCATCGGGCTCTTGCTCATGGTCGTCATGGGCATGGGCGGCATTTACCGGGGGCTGGTGGAGGACGCTACGCTTCTGGTCGACCGCATTGGCGCCCAGCTCTGGGTGGTCCAAAAAGATACGCGCGGCCCCTTCGCCGAGCCGTCGCGGCTGCCGGCCACCACGGAGGATCGCCTGCGCTCGGTGCCGGGGGTGGCGTCGGCCTGCAATTTCGTGTCCCACACCCTCCAGCGGGAATATGAAGGGAAGCCTCTGAGAATGACCATCCAGGGCCTGGCCTGGCCGCAGGACCGTGGCCTGTGGCTGCCGCTGGTCGCGGGACGAGCGCTCGAACAGGCCCACTTTGAGATGGTGGCGGACCTGTCGGTGGGCCTTGCCCTGGGACAGCGGGTTAGCCTCGGCAGGGACTCCTACACGGTGGTCGGGATCACCCGAAACATGGTGTCGTCAGGGGGCGATGGCCTGGCGTTCACGACCCTGACAGATTCTCAGGCTATTCAGTACGCGGTGTCCGGGGAGGCGACCCGACTGGAGCGCGAGGCCCGCAGCGGCAGGGTTCAGGCCGTCGACCTGGGGAAGACCAGGCCAGACCTTCTCAGCCGCGCCGCGGGTCTTTCTGCCGGGATTCCCGTCCTAGGTCCGGCGCCCGTCAGCGCGGTGCTGGTCCGACTCTCGCCCGGGGTGGATCCCGACCAAGTGGGCCGCACCCTCGCCTCCTGGCCCGAGGTCTCCGTATACAGCCAGAAACAGCAGCGGGAGCTGCTACTCAAGGGCAGCGTGGACCGTTCCCGTCGGCAGATCGGCCTGTTCCGCACGCTGCTGATCATTGTCTCCACCATCATCATGGCCTTGATCCTCTACACGCTGACCCTCGACAAGATCCACGACATCGCCGTCCTGAAGCTGATGGGGGCACGGAACGGGATCATCTTCGGGTTGATCCTCCAGCAGGCGCTCCTGCTCGGCGCCATCGGGTACGTGATCGCCTACGCGGTTGGGCTTTTTGTGTTCCCCCGGTTTCCTCGACGAGTGATCGTGGTGGAGGCGGACCTCTACATGCTGGCGGGGGTGGTGGTCGGGATTTCCGTCCTGGCTAGTGCGTTGGGCATCTGGCGGGCCATGCAGGTGCAGCCGAATGAGGTGCTTTCCTGATGGTGCAGACAACCGACAACTTGGCCGTGGAGGCTACCGGCCTGACCAAGGTGTACGGCAGTGGGAACACCGAGGTCCAGGCCTTGCGCGGGGTGGACCTGTCGCTCGCGCGCGGCGAAGTCATTGCCCTCTTGGGTCCCAGCGGGGCGGGGAAAAGCACCCTGCTGGGGATCATCGGCCTGGTCACCCCACCCACGTCCGGCCGGATCACGATGGCCGGCAAACCGGTCGTCCAGGATGGCCGGTTCGTCGTCGACGTCAGGGCCTTTCGGCGCCAGCACATGGGCTTCATCTTCCAGAAAGCCAATCTCATACCGTTCCTCACCGCCGCCGAGAACGTCCA
>CAILKC010000473.1 GCA_903834675.1 uncultured Victivallales bacterium
CTGGCGCTGGGACTCGGTGTTAGACCGCCCCCGCCGCGGCCGCCGGGGCGGACATCCGGCCATGGCCCCGCGGGCTCAGGGCCGTGGAGAAAAGCTGCGTCAAGCCGCAGGCAGTCCAAAGAGTCCCGCTGGCGCTGGGACTCGGTGTTAGACCGCCCCCGCCGCCGCCGGGAGACGCATCGGCACCCGGCGCTGGCGGCGTCACCTGGCAGGGGGCATCTTGCCCAATCGTGAGTGGGTCAAACGAGAACGGCCGCGGGCCGCACGTCAGCGGGTGCGCTCGCTGCGCTCACCAGCCGGCCCAGAACTTGGGCTCGTTGATGATCTCCAACGCCCCCAGTGGCTCGGCGTGGCCGTCGATGAAGAGGCAGTTTGCGCGCGGGCCATTGTGGCGGAAACGACCGATGCGGCCCCAGGCGGTGTAGCCCGTTGACACCGCCGAACCGGTGGTGCCCCAGGCGAACTGGTTGGGCGGCGAAGCCCCGTCGTAGTTCTCGGTCGTGGAGATGCATTGGGTGTAACGCGTAATCTTCGCCATCTTCACTGAGATCAGCGGCACCGACGAGGTCCCTGGGGGATGGATGTTGTAGTTCTGGATGTAGCTGGTCGGGTAGGTGGCCCCGCCGCCGATCCAGGACGTCATGTAGGGATCCGGGTCACTGGGGCAGAAGAAGGTCGCGGGGGAATTTAGGTACTTGCCCAACTGGTGGGGAAAAGCGCCCAGGTAGGTGCCCCCGCTACCGTCAGGGTTAGAGTACAGGTATGACAGGTTGTAGGTCTCCACATTGTCATCGGCGTACAAGCCTACGGCCAGTCCTATCTGCTTGAAGTTGTTCAGACAAGACGTCTGCCGCGCCTTCTCGCGTGCCTGCGCCAACGCGGGCAGCAACATGGCCGCCAGAATCGCGATGATCGCGATGACCACCAACAGCTCAATCAGGGTGAATCGCCGTGAGAAACCCATGCTGCATTACTCCTTGTCCGCCGTAGTGGCTTTACCCGGCCCTCGGGCTCGCCTGACCGGCGAAGCGAAGAGTCTAGCATCGCATCGGCACCGCCGCAAGGCGCGGCCAGTCAGTGAGGTGGTGGAGACGAACGGAAGACGGTTGAGGCCGACCGACCTCCTCGCCCCGGCCGCCGCCGCGGCCGGGGCGGACATCCGGCCATGGCCCCGCGGGCTCAGGGCCGTGGAGAAAAGCTGCGTCAAGCCGCAGGCAGTCCAAAGAGTCCCGCTGGCGCTGGGACTCGGTGTTAGACCGCCCCCCGCCGCGGCCGCCAGGAGACGCATCGGCCCCCGCCGCCGCCGCCCGCAGCGTCTCCAGGACATTGTACATGCTGGTAAGGGTCAGTTCGGGGTGCAGCCGCCGTAACTTCGGCGCTGGCGGCGTCACCTGGCAGGGGGTATCTTGCGCCATCGTGAGTGGGTCAAACGAGAACGGCCGCGGGCCGCACGTCCACGGGTGCGCTCGCTGCGCCCTCCGGCGGTCCGCGGAACAGGGAGCCCCGATGAACTCATCCTCAGGTCTCAGTCGCCGGCAGTTCCTTGGTCGGGCCACCCTGGCCGGCGCTGCTTTTCAGATCGTTCCCAGCCGACTGGTGTTCGGCGGTGCGGAGGCGCCCAGCAACCTCATCACCCGCGCCGTTATCGGCACCGGCGGCATGGGTATGGGTGGACACGTCACGGCCTATCCGCAGACCCTGGCAGTCTGCGACGTGGACCGGGGCCGCCTGGCCAACGCGGTCAAGAAGGCGGGTGGGCAGGTAACCGCCTACAGCGATTGGCGCGAGGTCCTCGAGCGCGACGATATCGACACGGTGCATATCCCGACTCCGCCGCACTGGCACGCGCTGATCGCGATGGCCGCGGCCCAGGCGGGGAAGGACGTCTACTCGGAGAAGCCGGCGACCCATACCCTCGCCGAAAGCCGGGCGCTGGTGCGCGTCATCGAGCGTTACGGCACCGTCTACCAGGTCAACACCTGGGGCCGACAGATCGGGCACTTCGCCCGCAAGGTCGTCGCCAGCGGCATCCTTGGCACCCCCCTCAGGGCCTACCTCAACCCGAGCAACTGCCCAACCGGCTTCAAGATTCGGCAGTGGAGCGGCAAACCCAATCTCGAGGTCCAGTCCGTTCCCCCGGAACTCGACTACAACATGTGGCTGGGACCCGCGCCGGCCAAGCCCTACCATCCACACCGGGTCCACGGCAGTTTCCGCGGCTACTGGGACTACGACGAGGGCGGTTTTGGCGACATGGGCCAGCACCACATCGATCCGATGCAGTACGCCCTCGGCAAGGACGACACGCTGCCGATATCGGTGGAGTCGGTCGCGCCGCCGCAACACCCGGATGCGTGCGGCCTCTGGCAGACGGTCCTCTTGACCTATGCGGACAGCACCACGCTGACCATCGAGAGCTGGGAGTGGGGCGAAAAGACCAGCGCGGGCAAGGCCTGGATCGAAGGACCCAACGGCAAACTCTGGCGCAATGGCACCCTCGAACCCGCCTCTCTGGCCGAGGAATTAAAGCGCTACCCGGACCTGCCCGACTTGCAGTCCTGGGAGCACGCCGTGCGCACCCGGCAGGACGCTCACGGCTTCAAACCCAATGTGCAGCAGGCGACACGCTCGGCGGACCTGCTGCACCTGGCGGCCATCTCGATTCGTCTGGGCCGCAAGCTGCGCTTCGACCCGGTTAAGCGTGAATTTGTCGGCGACGAGCAGGCGAACCGCCTGGCGGCGCCGCCGCTGCGGGCGCCGTGGACACTGCCGTTGGGCTGAAACGAGTGATCAGAGAGTCAGGTGGGTGAAATTATGACACGCCTTGCCTTCTTCTTCCTGGCCACAGGCTTCCTGCTGGGTCCGCGCCTGGCGGCTCAGTTCCCCGAGGAGCCCGTCCGCGCCGCTGTGACGAAACTGGCCAGCGCCTCCGCGGCCGAGTTGGGGGCCTGGTGCGATCGCCTGGTCGAGCCGGAGAAACGCCCCGGGGCAGACGATACCGAGGCGCGCATGGTCTTGCACGGCCTGAGTATGCGCGCCGGAGCCACACCCGAACTACGGGCGAACCTGCTGGCGGCGTACGCCAAAGTCCTTGCCGCCGACCGGCCGAAGTCCATCAAGTCCTTCGTGCTCGAGCAGATGCAATTCAGCGCGGATGCCGCCAGTCTGCCGGGTCTGGCGGCGCTTCTGCGCGACCCCGAGCTCTGCGACCCGGCCTGCCGAGTGGCCGTGGGCGTGGGCGGGGAAGCCGCCGCATCCCTGCTGCGTACGGCGTTGGCCGGGAGCGAGGGCAGCGTGCGCCTGACGCTGGTGCAGGCGCTGGGCGTGCTGCGCGACGCGGCGTCGGTGCCGGCCCTGCTGCAGGATGCCGTTTCGCCGCAGCGCGAGCTGCGCCTGGCGGCCCTGCGGGCCTTGGGCGCCAGCGGGGATGCGCGGGCGGCCCAGGTGCTGCTTGCAGCCACTCGCGATGCCTCCCGCTACAACCGCGCCCAGGCCGACGAGGCCTACCTCGAGTTCCTGGTCCGGCAGGTGGCCGTTGGCCAGGCCGAGGCGGCGGTCACGCAGGCCGCCGCCTACGCCGCCAGCCGCCCCGAAGAGGCTCACCTCCAGGCCGCCGTCATGGAGATCTACGCTCAGGCCGCCACCGACACCGCCGTCGACGCGGTCCTGGCGGGCATGCTCAGCGACCGCGACCGGGTGCGCCAGAGTGCCGGGTTGACGTTGCGCCGTCTGCCTGCCGAGCGTAGCGCCGCCAAGCTCGCTACCAGGCTCGAGACCACGCCGGTGGAGCGCCGACCAGGGCTGCTCCTCGTCCTGGCCGAGCTCAAGGCGAGCGGCGCCCTACCGGCGGTGCGCTCCCAGATCACGGCCACGGACACCGCCACCCGCCAGGCCGCGATACTCGCGCTGGGGGCCATCGGCGGCGCCGAGGCCCTCCCCGAGCTGGTGGCGCTGCTGGGCGACCCGCGGGAGGGCGTGCCCGCTGCGGCCGCGGATGCCCTCGCCGGGCTGTCGGCGGCTGGGGTGGGCGCTCGCCTGCTCGAACTGGCGCCGGCCGCCCCGCCACCGGTGCGCGTGGCGTTGCTCGGGCTGCTGGCTCGCCGCCTGGACCTGGCGCAGGCCACCGCGGCTTTCGCCTTCCTGACTGACCCCGCCGCCGAAGTGCGCCTGGCGACCTGGCGGGCCCTCGAGACCCTCACCGCCGCGGAGCACCTGCCACGGCTGCTTGAGGCGGTCCTCAGCAGCGCCGAGGCCAAGGAGCAGAAGGCTGGCGCGGCCGCCTTCGCGGCCGCCAGTCGGCGGGTGGCCAAGCCCGAGCTGACCGGGCCCCTGCTGGCCGCCGCACTCGGCAAGGCGGACGCAGCGCACCAGATCGTCCTCCTGGCCGCGGCGCCAGCCAGCGGCGGAGAGACCGCCCTCAAGGCCGCGGTCAAGGAAGTGGCCAACCCCGATCCGGCCGTGCGTCAGGCCGCGGTCCGCGCCCTCGCCGACTGGCCCGACGCGACGGCCATGTCGGCGCTCCTGGACATTGTGAGGAACGCCAAGGAGGAGCTGCCCTACGTCCTCGCCTTCCGTGGCTACCTGCGGCTGCTGGGAGCGGCCGATCAGCCCGCGGCCGCGCTGCTGCCGCAATACCAGGAGGCCATGAAGCTGGCGCGCCGCGTCGATGAGCGTCGCCTGGTGCTGACCGGCATCGGCCGCCTCAAGGACCGAAGCGCTTTCGCCCTGCTGCTCCCCTACCTCCAGGACGCCGACCTGCAGGCCGAGGCCGCTAACGGCATCATCCAAATCGCCAAAGACAGCGGTGGCGACGACAGCGCCAGCGCCCTCCGTAAGGTCCTGGCCGCAATCAAGGACGAGAAGCTCACGCAGCGGGCCAAGGAGACGCTGTCGGAGGTGGCCAAGTACGCGGGTTGCGTGATCACCTGGGAGATCTCCGGCCCCTACACCGACAACGACAAAGGCCTCGGCGAGCTGCATCCCATCGCCTTTCCGCCCGAGACCGACCCCGCCAAAGCGACCTGGCGCCGGGTCGCCGCCGAAGCCGATGGCCGTCTGGACCTCAACCGCGAGTTCCGCGGCAACAACCGCTGTGCCTACATGCGCTGTCTGGTGCAGACAACCGCCGCCGTCGACGCGGTCCTGGCCGTGGGCAGCGACGACGGCATCAAAGTCTGGCTGAACGCTGCGGTCGTGCATGATAAGAACGTCCCACGGCCCTTCGTCTGGTGCGAGGATGCGATCCCGGTCAAACTCCTGAAGGGACCCAACCGGCTGCTGCTGAAGGTCACCCAGGGCGGCGGGGACTGGATGGGCAGTGCCCGCTTCCGCGCCGCTGACGGGACGCCCCTCGACGGTCTCATCCTCGAGGTCGGCGGGGACTGGACCGCCGTCGGCACCGCGGGTGCCGCCCCCGCTCCGGCCGTTCCCGCCCCAGCCCCCGCGGCCCCCGCCCCAGCCCCGGCCGCGCTTCCGCTCGCGCCGCCGAAGCTGGCTTCCGGCGCCCCCACGGCCGCACAGCTCGGCTGGCAGATGAGCATCCAGTGCTGGAGCTTCAACAAAGCCACCTTCTTCGAAAGCGTCGAGCGGGCCGCGCTGATGGGAGTGAAGGTCCTCGAGATGTTCCCTGGCCAGCGGGTGGATAGCGAGCATGCCGACTGGAAGACGGACCCCAGCATGCCGGCGGCGGCGCTGGCGGCGGTGCAGGCAAAACTCAAGGCGGCTGACATCCGCGTGGCCAACTTCGGCGTGACCGGCATCCCCGGCGATAACCCCGGCCGACGCAAGCTCTTCGACTGGGCTCGGACCCTGGGCATCGAGACCCTCTGCGCCGAGGCTGAGCCCGCGGCCTTGCCCGAACTCGACAAACTCTGCCAGGAGTACGGCATCAACCTCGCCCTCCACAACCACCCCGAGCCCTCGCGCTACTGGAACCCGCAGACGGTCCTCGCGGCCTGCCAGGGCCTCAGCCCGCGCCTCGGGGCCTGCGCCGACACCGGCCACTGGATGCGTTCGGGAGTGACCCCCATGGACGCCATCAACCTCTTGCAGTGGCGCATCATCACATTCCACTTCAAGGACCTCAACGAAATGGGCAAAGGCGCCCACGATGTGCCCTGGGGCACCGGCAAGGGCGACATCCCGGCGCTGCTGCGGCGGCTCCGGCAGCAGGGCTTCCGAGGGGTGTTCTCGGCCGAGTACGAATACAACTGGGAGAAGAACACCGAAGACATCGCCGCCTGCGTCCGGAACTTCGAAGCGATGGCGCGCGAGCTCGTGCTCGAAGAGGACGGCGCCTGGCGGGTGCTCTTCAACATGCGTGATCTCGCGGCCTGGCAGAACGCCGGCGGACAGCCGCCGGCGGCCAGTTGGCGCATCGAGGACGAGTGCCTGGCTCTGCGCGGTCAGGGTGGCGACATCTGGACCCGCGAGCGCTTCGGCAATTTTGTGCTGGACCTCGAGTACGACACCACCGGCAACAGCGGCCTGTTCTTCCGCACCGACAATCCGAAAGACCCGGTCCAGACGGGCCTTGAGATGCAGGTGGACAAAGCCGAAACCGCCGGCATCCATGGCGTCGGGGCGCTCTACGATCTGCTGGCGCCGGCCGCCCAGGCGGCCCGGCCCGGGTGGAACCACGTCACCCTCGGCGTCAAGGGCAGCCTGGTCGTTATCGTGCTCAATGACCAGCCCATCGTCCAGGCCGATCTCGAATCCTGGACCACTCCTGCCCAAAACCCCGACGGCGCCAAGAATAAGTTCAAGACCGCCCTCCGGGACTTCAAACGCGAAGGGCATATCGGCTTCCAGGACCACGGCGCCGCGGTGCGCTACCGCAACCTCCGTATCCGGCGCCTGCAATCGGTCGGCGCTGCCGCAACCCTTGCCGGCAGCCCTGACGCCCCCAGTGCTTCAAGATAACGGCCACCAACGCCAGCGGAGTGTAGCGGCCCATGCCAAGGCTGATCCTGTTCAACAAGCCCTTTGACGTGCTCTGCCAGTTCAGCGATCCGCAGGGCCGTCCAACCCTGGCCAATTACCTCAAGATACCGCGAGTCTATCCGGCCGGTCGGCTGGATCAGGACAGCGAGGGCCTGCTCTTACTCACCGACCTCGGCTGGCTGCAACACCGCATCTCCGACCCCGACCACAAGCTGCCCAAGACCTACTGGGTGCAGGTGGAAGGCACCCCGGATGCCGCCGCCGTGCAACGTCTGGCCAAGGGGGTCAGGTTGAAGGATGGCATGACCAAGCCGGCCAGTGTCGCGCTCATCAGCCCGCCGCAGATCTGGGAGCGGACGCCGCCGATCCGCTTCCGGCGGCTGATCCCCACCGCCTGGCTCTCGATCACTCTGACGGAGGGCCGCAACCGCCAGATCCGCCGCATGACCGCCGCCGTCGGCCTGCCGACCCTCCGCCTCGTCCGCTGGGCCATCGGCCAATGGGACCTCGGCAAACTCCAGCCGGGCCAGTGGGAAAATGCCCCCCTCCCCGAACGCAATGACACCATCGGCGAACTGGCCTGAAGCCGACGGGGGTTCAGGAACAAGGAGAGATGATCATGTTGCGCCTCCGCACGATTCTGGCTCTGGTCGGCTTTGCCCTGAGTTACTCTGGCGCGGGCGCGGAGGGGGTCACGCCGACGGAGGCGGGCAAGGCGGGGCGCTTCCGCGGCGCCGCCTACGAGGCCGTGGTCGGCCGCGACGGCTGCTGCGAGAGCCTGCGGGTCGACGGCATCGAGTTCTTTGCCGCGGTGCCGGAAACGATTCCGCGCGGGGGCTACTGTTACCAGGACGGCCTGCTCAAGCTCGACGAGGTCAGGGAAACCGCGCCGGGAACCTGGGTCGGGACCAGCGCGAAGGCGGAGGTCACCTACGCCTTCACGGCGGACAAAGCCACCTGGAGCGTGACCAACCGCACCTCGAAAACCCTACTCTACGTCATCGTGATGGCGCCGGGCGTCAAGGCCGTGATCGGCGAGAAAGGCTATGTTGCCAAAGCTCCGCTCAGCCGGCCGTGGGCCGAGTCGACCTGGTTCTGCGAAGGCCGCAGCCTTGGATTTCGTAACCTGACGCGGGTCTGGGGGCCGTGGGCCACTCAGCACCAGGTGCTGCAACTGGATATTCCGGCCGGGCTCACCCGTAACCTGGAACTGCTGATGAACACCGCTACCCCAGAACAACGCGCCCTGGCCGACGCCAAGGCCAAAGCCCCGCCCCCACCGCCTCCGGCAGAGCCCGTCGGCCCCATGTGGGACCTCGCCGCACTGTCCAAGCCACCAGCAACCTTCCCGGCCGAGGGCTTTGCGGGAGAGGGGGTCAAGGCGCTGTTCTACGCGAGCGTGCCCTACCAAGGCCAACCCACCCGCGTCTTCGCCTGGATCGGTATCCCCGAGCACAAGGAGGGCCAACGCCTTCCCGCCATGGTGTTGGTGCATGGCGGCGGCGGCACCGCCTTCGACTCGTGGGTGCGGCGCTGGACCGCGCGCGGCTATGCCGCCATCGCCATGGATACCTGCGGCTGCCTCCCCGGCGGCGACCATGGCAACCGCCCCCGGCACGACTTCGGCGGACCCCCGGGCTGGGGCGGCTGGGACCAGATCAACGAGCCGCGCGAAGACCAGTGGACCTACCACGCCGTCAGCGCCGCCATCCTCGGCCACTCGCTGCTGCGCTCGCTGCCCGAGGTCGACCCCGAGCGCATCGGCCTGACCGGCATCTCCTGGGGCGGTTACCTGACCAGCATCATCGCCGGGGTCGACCCCCGCTTCCGCTGCGCCATCCCGGTCTACGGCTGCGGCTTCACCGACGAGCACGGCTTCGCCAGCAACGTCCAGGCCTTGGGCAAGGACGGGGCCGCGCGTTGGCTGCGCTGGTGGGACCCCTCCGTGTACCTCAAGGACGCGGCCATGCCGTTCCTCTGGGTGACCGGCAGCAACGACTTCGCCTACACCCTCAATGCCGTGCAGAAATCCTACCGCTTGCCCACCGGACCGCGTACCCTCTGCGTCCGCTTGCGCATGCCGCACGGTCATGGCGATGCCGGCGAAGGCCCCAAGGAAATCTTCACCTTTGCCGACAGCATCCTGCAGGGCGGCGAGGCGCTGCCACGCATCACGGGCCAGGGCCAGGAGGGCCGCCAGGCCTGGGCCACCTTCGTGAGCCAACGCCCGGTCGTCAAAGCCGAATTGAATGTCACCCGCGCCGCCGGAAAGTGGCAGGACCGACTCTGGGAAGCCCTCCCCGCTACCCTCGACCCCGCCGGCAAGGTGACCGCCGAGTTGCCCGATGGCGTAACCGTCTACTACCTGAACCTCTTCGACGAGCGTAACTGCGCCGTCAGCACCGAGCATGTCGAACTGCCGACGGCGGCCGCGACGCCGTAGGGAAAGGGACCTCCATGCCGCTCCGCATCGCCGTTGCCGGTTTGAAGCACGGGCACGTCAAGACGGTACTGCAACTGGCCCTACAGGACCCACGGGTCAGCGTCGTGGCCTTGGCGGATGATGATCCGGCCCAGCGCGGCGCCTACGAACAGGCGTTTGCGCGGCCCGTACGCTACGCCTCGCATCGGGAACTGCTGGAATCCGTCGAGTTCGAGGCGTTGGTGGTGTGCGAGGCGTTCGCCGGGCGAGGCGTCGTGGTCGGTGACGCCCTCGCGGCCGGCAAGCACGTGTTCTGCGACAAGCCTCTCTGCACCCGGATCGCGGAGCTGGAGCGCATTGAGGCTCTGGCCGCGGCGCAGCGCCTCGAGGTCGCGGTGGACTTCAGCCTGCGGCAGCACTGGTTCCAGGCCGCCGCACCCTTGCAGCAGGGCGAGATTGGCACCATCGTGAGTTGTACCTTTGCCGGGCCGCATGGACTCGGCTATGAATGGCGGCCACGCTGGTACTACGCGCCGGGCCAGCACGGCGGTATTCTCAACGACCTGAGCGGCCACGGCCTGGACTTCGTACACTGGATCACCGGGCGACGCTTCGCCCGCGTGCTGGCGGCCACCTGCGCCTGTGTCGGGCTGCCCCAGGAGCCCCGCTTCGAGACCTTCGGCGAGGCCTACTACCAGCTCGACGGCGGCGCCACGGTCTTTGGCCACGTCGACTACCTGGTTCCGGCCGGCCATCCCACGGCCTGGCGCTGCGTCATCGTCGGCACCGCCGGCGACGCCGTCGTCGATGAGACCACGGGCCTGCGCCTGCGCCCCGCCGGCGCGCCGGAAAGGCTCATCCCCGCGGCCGCTCTCCGCAGCGGCACCCAACACCCCTTCCAGGACTTTGT
This sequence comes from uncultured Victivallales bacterium, assembly GCA_903834675.1. The sequence continues at coordinate 10,275 of CAILKC010000473.1, forward strand.
CGGCCTGCTCACCGAGGGCACCCCAGGCCTGCGCACAACCGCCGAGACCCTACACTGCTCCCTGGCCGCGCTGGTGGCGCAACAGGTCGCCGAACGCCAGGAAACCGCCGTGCCCATCCCGGTCATGCCAGGGCAGGGATGACCACAACACCCCCCAACGTAGATGCCCGTGGGTTTCAACCCACGGATCGGGCGTTTTCCAGCCCCCGCGATTCACGTCGCGTAGCGACATCCGATGGTAGCCGTGGGTTTCAACCCACGGGTGCCCGTGCATGTCACACGATCCGTCGCGTCGCGACGGTTGAACCACGTTCCGCGGCGCCGTGGCGTTTCAAGCGTCGCGCCGCGACGCGGGATACAACGGACATTCCCTACCGTGGGTTGAAACCCACGGCTACCATCACGGCGTCGCTACGCGACCAAAGAGACGGTCCGCGAACCGGATATCCGTGGGTTTGAACCCACGGATCGGGCGTTCCAACCCCCACAGATTGCGTCGCGGCGCGACGACCTGAGCTATCGCCATGGCCAACACCTACACCAGTCTCCATTACCACGTCGTCTTCAGCACCAAGCACCGTGAAGCGCTGATTGCTCCCGCCGTGGAGCCGCGTCTCTGGGCCTACCTGGGTGGCATCGCTCGTGATAACGACATGAGGCCGTTGTGCATCAACGGCGTGGAAGACCACGTCCATCTCTTGCTTGGTTTGCCCCCCTCGCTGGCCGTGAGCAAGGCCGTCCAGTTGATCAAGGGCGGTGCATCGAAATGGGTTCACGATACCTTCCCCGAGTTGCGGACCTTTGCCTGGCAGGACGGCTACGGCGCGTTTACCCTCGGCAAGTCGCAGATCCCGGACACCATTGCCTACATCCAGAACCAACGCGAGCATCACCGGGCGCGGACATTCAAGGACGAGTACCTCGCCTTCCTGCGCAAACACGAGATCGAATACGATGAGCGCTATGTGCTCGATTGAGGCGGTTCCCCCCGCCCCCACGATTCGCGTCGCGTAGGCGGTTCCCCCCGTCCCCACGATTCGCGTCGCGTAGCGACATCCGACGGTAGCCGTGGGTTTCAACCCACGGTGGCGGTGCAACCCACGGTGGCGGTGCAACCCACGGTGGCGGTGCAACCCACGGTGGCGGTTCCCCGTCCCCACGATTCGCGTCGCGTAGCGACATCCGATGGTAGCCGTGGGTTTCAACCCACGGTGGCGGTGCAACCCACGGTGGCGGTGCAACCCACGGGTGCCCGTATGCGTATCCGTCGCGTCGCGACGGTTGAACCACGTTCCGCGGCGCCGTGGCGTTTCAAGCGTCGCGACGCGACGCGGGGATACAACGGACATTCCCTACCGTGGGTTGAAACCCACGGCTACCATCACGGCGTCGCGCCGCGCTGCGGGATACGACGCGTCAGAGGGTGAGGCGGCTATAGACGGCCGGGAGGACGTGGGGAAGCTGGCGGAGGTCGGACAGGATGACGAAGCGGCGGTCGGGGAACATGATCTCCATCTCGGCGACGCTGCTCTCGGCGGTGGAGACGGCGAAGGTATGGATTTTGAGGCGGGCGTTTTCTTCGCAGGCTTTGCGCACGTCGTGATGGCCATAGTGCGTCGCCGGATCGTAATCGGTATCTAGGGGTCGGCCGTCGGTGATGAGCAGGATCAGGCGCTGTCGGCAAGGGCTGCTGGCCAGACGCCAGCCGGCGTGGCGCAAGGCCGGGCCGATACGGGTACGGTGGGCGGGGACGGCGGCCAGCAGCCGCGCCACAGCGGCGTGCTCCCAGCGCTCGGCGAAGTCTTTGAAGACCAGGAAGGCGCACTGCCGGGGGCCGTTGGAGTGGAAGCCGCAGACGGCGAAGCGGTCGCCGAGAGCCTCCAATCCCTGGCCCAGCACCATGGCCGCACGGCGCTCGAGGTCGAGGATGCGTTCGCCGGCGGGCGTCATCTCGCCGGTGGAGCCGCTGAGGTCGAGCAACACCAGCACCGCCACGTCGCGGCGGCTGAGGCGGGGCTTCTCGTAGAAATCGACGCGCGGAGCGGGATCGGCGCCGCGCTGCATGAGGAAGTGAATCAGGCGGTCGACCGCGATCTCGTCGCCTTCGCGTAGGTACTTCTCGCGGCGCACTGAGTCGGGTTTCAGGCGTTCGAACGCGCGCCGGAGGCGCCGACCCTCGGCGGCGAGGTCAGCGGGCAGAAGCGCGTCAGGCGGGGCGACGGGGACGGTTTCCTGGACGCAACAGTAGGCACGCCGATAGTCGTTTTCGGTGCAGCTCCACTCGTCATAGACGTAGTCGGTTGAGCTGGGCGTGACGAGTTCGGCGAGGGCGGGCTTGGCGGTTTGGACGGCAGGGGCGTGCGCGGAGTCGGGCTTGTCGCCGACGGCTGCCTTTCGCCACTCTGCCACCGCGCGCTCAGCCTGGGGGTTGGTCTCGCGGGCGGGAAAGAGAAAGTCCGGCATGAAGCTCAGGGGCGGCAGCAGCGCTCCCGCCAGTTCAGGGCAGGCGCGCTGCAGCTCGGCGAGCCGGGTGGGGGTCAACAAGGCTGCGGTGTGGAAGACACTGCGGCAGAGACGGGCGGACTCCGCCAGCCTGGCGACGGGCTCTGGGAGGTCGCCAACGCCGCCCAGCAGGAGCCGGCGAACGATAGCGGCGGCGCCGTCGGCGGCGAGCGCAGGCGCAAGGTCCTGCTCCAGTCCGGCTTGCAGCAGGCGGCGCAGGCCAGGCCAGGCGTCGGCACAGCCACTCAGCAGGCGGTGCCACTCGGCCAGCAGCAGGGCGTTGAGGGCGACCGGGGCGTCGCCGGCAAGCCCTCGCAAGGTGAGGTAACGCGGGTGGCCGTGGATGCGGCTGAAGCTGTCGAAACGGAGGGCGCCCGCGGCGACCACCGCGGCGAGGGTGTACCCGTGCTGGTTGCGCTGCCGGGTCGGCGCGGTGCGGATCTGCGCTGGCAGATACAGCGTCCGGCCGAGGAAGACGCAGCGGCAACCGCGTCCGGCCACGTCTTCGGCGGGGAGGCTGCCGAGGTCAGCGACCCCGACATCGCCGCCCGCCAAAGCACAGGTCAAGGCACGCAGACTCTCCTGGACATCCTGCAGACGGCATTCCTGGGCGAGGTCACGGACGAAGGCCTCGGAGCTTTCCAGGCTGCATCGGATGAAAGCGAGGCCGCTGGCCGGGTTGCGGGCAAAGGCGGCCAGACCCGCGTCGACGAAGCGCTCGAGGTCGGGGGGGTGCAGGCGTTCGGCCAGGCGGGCGTAGTTTTGCAGAAAGGCGAGGGCGAGGTCGGGGTCGACAGATTGCAGTCGGCGGGCCAGGGCGAGGGCCTGGCGCACTGCGGCGGGGCTCTCTCCCAGGCCATCCTCCGCGAGGAGGGTGAAAAAGACCACGCCACGATGCGGCTGGGAGGTGGCAAGCTCGCGCCCCAGATCCACCACAGCCGCGAACAGCGCGGGCACATCGAGGAGCCACTCGGTGCGTGGGTTCAATGCCCTCAGGAAGCAGCGCAGCACCGGGTCGTAGGAGCCCTGGTCGGCCTGGCGCAGCAGGCTGAAGACGGTCGCGGTCGCCGCCTGGCGTGGCGGGCCAAGGAGACCACGTTCGAAGAGGTTCTCGAGGAGGCGCTCGAAGAGCTTCCGGTGGCCCCAGCCGACGCGGTCGAGGGAGAAGCCGTGGTAGCGGTCGGCGGCGTCAAGGGGGGTTGTGGGCAGCTGGCTGGGCATGGGCGCTATCGTCGAGCAGGTCGCCGAAGTGAAGCGCGGCGATGGTGTCGATGGACTCGCTGAGTTCGCGCTCGTCGGTGAGCGTCCGGCTGATGGCGGCGCGGCAGGCGTCCTGAGGCCGCAGTCCGGCCTGCATCAGGCGTCCGGCATAGACGAGCAGCCGGGTGCTGACGCCCTCCTCCAGCCCAAAACCCCGCAGTTCGCGGATGCGGGCGCCCATCTCGGCCAGGCGGCGGCTGGCGGCGGCGGGAAGACCACTTTCCGAGGCAATAATGCGGGCTTCTGGCTCCACCTCCGGATGGCTGAACTCAAGGCTGACAAAACGCTGTCGCGTCGAGTGTTTGAGGTCCTTGACGATACTCTGGTAGCCGGGGTTATAGCTGAGCACGACCATGAAGCTGGGGTGCGCGGGAACGACCGTGCCGGTCTTATCGATATAGAGCCTGCGGCGGTCGTCGGTGAGCGAGTGGATGACGACGGTGGTGTCCTTGCGGGCTTCGACGATCTCATCGAGGTAGCAGATGCCGCCATGGCGCACGGCGAGGGTCAGCGGTCCGTCCTGCCATACCGTCTGATTGTCCTTGAACAGAAAACGCCCCACCAGGTCGGCGGCCGTGAGGTCCTCGTGGCAGGAGACGGTGAGCAGCGGCAGGCCGAGGGCGAAGGCCATGTGCTCGACAAAGCGCGTCTTACCGCAGCCCGTGGGGCCCTTGAGCAAGAGCGGCAGGCGACAGGCGAAGGCGGCGCGGCAGACGGCTTCCTCGTCGCCCTGAGGGATGTAGTTGGGAGCGGCGCGGAGACGAAACGGCTCCAAGATGGCTGGAACGTCCATGGAGAACCCTCGACCACCGGACCGCGGGGCAGAGAAAAGGGGGCGGGACGCCAGCAGGGACGCCAGCCCCCAGAGTTACTGACCACGCCGCCACGACGGCGGCGCCGTGCGATACTTCAGACCGCGACTTCCGCATTCTGCGCGCTGGAGGCGTAGATAGCGTCGATGAGGCGCATGGCGATGATGCCCTGCTCGCCGGTGGCCGGCGGCTCGCCTTCGCCCTTGACGGCCGCGACGAACTTGGCCATTTCCTGCGGGAATCCGCCGCCGTCCTTGTTGTAGTTCAACTTGATGTCGGCCATCAGGTTGTCGACTTCGGTGAGCAGCACCGTATCGCCACCGACGACCAGTCCGCCCTTGGTACCCAGGATCTCGAGCATCTGTTCGTCCTTGGCGTTGGCGGCCCAGGCGACCTCAAAGCTCAAGGTAGCCTTGTCGCCGAAGCGGACGATGCCGGCGGCGTAGTCATCGACGTCGAAGGTGCCATCGAACTTCGGCGGGCCGGCCCACATGCTGATGTAGTGGTAGTCCTGCATGGGCGAGCCGAACTTCGAGTAGACCTTGGCGCTGACGCGGGTGGGGTTCCACAGCCCGGTGGTCCACATAGCCAGGTCGAAGAAGTGTACGCCGATGTCGATGAGGCCACCGCCGCCGGACTCGCCCTTGGTGGTGAACCAGCCACCGAGGCCGGGGATGCCGCGGCGCCGGATCAGGCGGATGCGAATCTGGTAGATCTCGCCGAGCTTGCCCGAGTCGATGGCGGCCTTAACGATTTCAGCGTCCGGAGACTGGCGCCGGACCATACCCATGGTCAGCACCTTCTTGGCGGCGTCGCGGGCGCTGACGATGGCCCTGCCTTCCTTCTGGCTCATCGCCATCGGCTTCTCGAGCAGCACGTGCTTGCCAGCCTTGAACGCATCGATAGCGATGGGCGCATGCATCCGGTTCGGGACGCAGATACTGACCGCCTCGATCTCGGGATCGGCTAGCAGATCCTGGTACTTTTCGAACAGGCGCGTTACGCTGTGGCGTTTGCCCTTCTCCTGCAGGCGCTCCGGCAAGATATCGCAGAGCGCGACCACCTGAGCGTCGGGGACTTTGACGTAAGCCTCGGCGTGGACGGACCCGATGGTGCCGACGCCGATGATGCCGATCTTGACCTTCCTGCCCATGACACACTCCCTTTGCTGTTGATTGCGTACTCCGCGGGCGAACTCAACCCGCCACGGCAAAGCTGCCCCGCGACGGCCAGGCATAGTGTAACGGCCAGCCGACGAAACGCCACCCCGGGAGTCGGCGC
>CAILKC010000474.1 GCA_903834675.1 uncultured Victivallales bacterium
AACAGGGGGGCGGCGCAGCAGACGGCTGGACTCCCGCTTCCCGTCAAGCCGCCGACGCCCTCACCGTCGCCCGGTTCGAGAACGCCATATTTGCATAGCCCAGATGGCCCCCCGTGGCCTGGAGTAAGACCAGGGGCTCCGCGCCGCAACGGGACGCGAGCGCAGGCACCATGCCAGCCTGCTTGGTTTCCGCTTCCGCTGAGGACACTGTCCAATAAACAGGCCACGTAAAATGCTTGCCACGGCGGACGAAGGGCGGACGAAGGGCGGAATGGGAAGCGCCTGGTGTCATAGGAGGTTGCCGCAAGTCTCATACAAGCCGAGCCCCCGGCCGCGGCCGGACATACCGAAGACGTGGTCTCCAGGCCACGTCACTTCGACCAGACGCTGATCCCCGTGGCGCCGGGGTAGCGCGCCTTGATGGCCTCCCGAGCCCCGGAGGAACTGCTGCACGTGACGTGCTCTTCGTAGCGGGAACCCTTGAAGTAGAAGGTGACGCGATAGGTGTTCATCGGCGTGTTCCTTTCGTTGGCTGGGTAGTACTTCCTGCTGGGCCGGCCGACTGCCGGTCTCGCTCGACACTACCCCTATGGGCGAGGCTCTTGCAGACGTGACCATACCGGACCGTTTTTCCGGGCTGCCCACGCCAGGAAGCGGCAGCGCCCCGTGGGGTGGCGGGGCGCGCCAGCCGCTGACCCTCATGTACTCCCATACCGTGCTCGATCCCTTCGCGGGGACCGGCACCACCCTGCTAGAGGCCGCCGCCCTCGACCGCGCCTGCGTCGGGATCGAGTGCCGCGACGCGGCCGTAGCGCTGATCCGGGCGGCGCTCCCCGACCTGCAGATTCTGCGGTTCGAGTAGGTCTGCCGCTGTCACGCGCCGAGCGTTCCCCCACACACAGGTAGGGCACGGACGCGCTCTACCGTTCTCAGACTCCCGCTCGCTGACAGAAGGGACACGCATGCAGACTTACATGGCCAGCATCGCCCGCTACCCGCTCATCACCAAGGATCGGGAGGCGGCACTGGCTCGGCGCATCGCCGCCGGCGATGAGGGGGCACGCGATGAACTGATCTGCGCCAACTTGCGGTTGGTCGTCAAGATCGCCCACGATTACAGAGGGCGTGGACTGCCGCTGGAGGATCTCGTCTCAGAGGGAAACAGCGGCCTGGCACGGGCCGCGGACCGCTTCGACCCAGCCAAGGGCGCCAAGTTCAGCACCTACGCATCCTGGTGGATCAAGCAATCGATGCGCCGCGCCCTGGCCAATCAGTCCCGCACCATCCGCGTACCGCTGCAGGCGCAGAGCAAGATGGCGCTGATTCGCCGGACGGAAGACGCATACTCCCAGGAAGGCGCTGGCGTCCCCACGGATGCGGAACTGGCCGCTCGTAGCGGCCTCAGCGAACAGACCGTCTCGATGCTGCGCACATCGTACGTCCGCCTGGTCTCCCTGGACGCCCCGTTGAGTGAGGGGAACGACAGGCGGGGTGCCGATCTCATCGCCGATCCGCAGGCTCCGGACCCGGCGCAAGGGATGAAGGAACGCGAGGCGCGCGCCTGGCTCGGCGCCTCGCTTCGCCGGCTACCCGAACGGGAGCGCTGCGTCATCGCCTACCGTTTCGGCCTGGCCGGCAGGAAACCACAGACACTCGACCAGCTCAGTCGGACGATCGGACTTACCCGCGAACGCGTCCGGCAGATTCAGAACGAAGCCCTCGGCACGCTGCGCGGCCTGTTGACTGCCGGCGAGGATGCCGAAGCGCGCCTCAGCGCGTAGACCCGCAGCGCCCGCGTCCGGGCGAGCGGTCGGCCGGTAGGTCGGGGGATAACGGAGACACTGAGCCTGACAGAGTCCCTGAGCATGTCGAACGGGCCGAATGGGCCACTGCCCGACCGCGCCCTCGGGGTCATGCACTACGGCGTGGAGAATGGAATCCCTAACACAGATGAGGCGCGTAGGGCTCGTGCAGAGGTCTTTGGCACAGGAGAATGGCAATGAATAGGCAATTCACTGATAAAGACAATCTCCTGAACATGGCTGCCTGCGGGGTAGTTTTCGTCATGTTCATTTATGGGATTGTAGTCATCGTTCAACTATGCACTGCCATATATCAGTGGTGCTTTCCCGAAAAGCCGTATGTAGACCCTGATCCATACAGAACAAGATATCTGTCGGCAGAGGAAAAAAGGATCCTGGTGAAATACGGATTGAGGCCACGGCAGTAGATAAGGAGAAACACCGATGCCACTGACCAACCCCTATCGCGACGGTAGCTCGTACCACGTGCTCTTCCAGACGCTCATGGACGCCGATGGCGTCACGGAAGAGCATTTGAGGCACGCCGTCTGCAAGTCCATTCACAAGGCCGAGTACCTGGCCGGGAACGACGTGAAGGTGGTGCTGTCGCCGCGCCGGGAGCTGCACGGGCGGATGGCGGACGTCCGCGGCAGCTACGCGGCCCAGGGACACCTCTACTACGCGGAACAGGACGCCGCAGGCATCTGGCGGGTGTTCCCATGCGTCCCCCCCATGAGCAAGCGTGAGCGCGAGGCGCCGGGCGACGGCCCCAGGACACTCCGCCAGCGCGGCTGTGACGTCGCAGTCGGCGACTACCGGTTCTACGCCCGCAGTGTCCCGGAGCTCTTCGAGAGGACGCTCTCCTATCTGCAGGAGAACGGTCATCTCGACCGCTTGCCGGAGGGGACCTTGCCGTTCCCACGCGGCAAGAAGCGCTACCTCATCGCGTGCGAGCCGAGGCACCGGGATGGGGACGACTTCACCAGCCCCGTCCGAGTCGGCAGCTACGTCATGGAGGCACACCGGGACTACGACAACGCCTGCAGCCAGCTGGCGGAATTCCTCGCGGTCTGCGGCGTCGCATTCAACGCATCATGAGAAGGGTGACACCGCGATTCGGGCTGACGCAGCCGAGACCGCGGGGGTGCCCACTGGATCCACCTGGCCGCGGCGCAGGAAGGTCGGCCCCCGAGGACCCCGAGGGGAGAGGTCGGGCCGGCAGCCCTGTGATCTGCCCCCATGGCCTCAGCGTAACCGGGCGAGCACCGCCTCAGCACCGATCAGTTCGACGCCGTTCACGGGCGCGACGCGGTCGTCAGCATGGAAGATCACCGGCACCAGGCGCCGCCCGGCCGCCCCGGGGAACTGCCGGATCTTCGCCAGAAGTCTGGCCGCAATGGCCTGTTCTTGGCCGCGGATGGCCAGCTTGACCTCGCCCACCAGCAGGGCGGTGCCGTCCAGGCTGGTCGCCACCACATCCAACTCCAGCGCTTTGCGGTCCAGTCCGGGGCCCCACCAGCGCGACGGTTTCCCCCAAATCTGTCCGGCTACGTCGTTACCCGTCACCGCCTGGCGGCAGAGACATTCCCAGATGCCGCCGACATGCTGCCCCCAGCCCAGGCGAACCGCTTCGCATACTGGCTCCAGGCGACGGGCTTCCAACACCGAGCGGTTCGGCTCGACAAAGCGGTACCAGAACGCCAGGAAGGGGTCAGCGATCCGGTAGAGCGAGCGCTTGCTGTCGCGCTCTGCGACCCCCCACGGCGTCTCCCGCACGATCAACCCGAGGTCCGCCAGCACATGCAGCGGCCGCGAGAGCGCGGTGGCCGGCTTGCCCAGGCGCGCCGCCAACTCCGAGACGCGCTGGCAGCCCTGGCCGACCAGTGACAGCAGGGAGTTGGCCTGGACGCTGTCGCGCAGGTCATCGGCCAGCAGCCGTTCCGGCTCCTGGTACAAGACGCCCAGCGGGTCCAGCACCAGCGCTCGCATTGCCTCCCACGTGTCCGCAAAGGGCTGCGCCAGCTCCCAGTAGCGCGGGATGCCGCCCCAGAGCGCATAGGCATCCAGGACCTGGCGCGCTGAGGTCAGCCCCAGTGCCTCGCCCAGCCAGGCTGCCCCCAGTGGCCGGAGGCGCAGGATCTCCCGCGCGCGTCCATAGAGCGGGGCATCGGTAGCCAGCACCAGCCCATGCATCATCCGTTGCGACGAACCGCAGACCACCAGATGCACCGGCTTGGCGCCGCCGCCGTCCAGGCTCTTCTGCAGCAGTCCAGGCAACTCGGGGCTGGTCGCCACCAGAAACGGAAACTCGTCCAACGCCAGGACCGTGCCTGGCGGGGCGTCGGCCCGCCAGCGCGCCAGCAGCGCCTCCCAGTCTGGGTACTGCACGCGGTCGAAACCCGGCAGCAGGACGGCAAGCACCGTGGCCAGCGCCCGGCGCTGGATGGCCGCCTCGCGCAGGTCGCTGCAGTAGTATCCGCCCGCGGCCTGCGCCCCCAGCGCCTCCAGCAGTAGGCGCGACTTCCCCGTGCGCCGACGGCCGTAGACGCAGGCGAACGTGCCCGTCTCCGCCGCAAACGCCCGCCGCAGCCGCGTCACCTCCTCCTGGCGATCCAGAAACGGCAGTGCCATACCGGCCTCCAAAGATTATACCGTCAGCGTATTATGTTGCAGATGTATAATACTCCAAAAGCGGCGGCGCCGCAAACCCGTCTCGGCGTCGCCCCCGAGCGCCAGGCCGGCGGCCACCGCTCCTCCAGGCGCGGTTCCCCTGGAGGGCGAGTGGCCTCGCGAGCCGCCGCGCGCCCCCAGACGCGGTTCCCCTCCTGTGAAACACGAAGCTCGCGGGGTGCAGAGCCCCCGTGGACGCTCGCGCTCCAGTGGCGGTCCGCTGTTTCGTCCTGACATGATCGGGCGGCACTGCGCCCGCTTGGTGCTGGAGGGCGAGTGGCCTCGCGAGCCGCCGCGACCAGCGGGAGCGGGTCCCATGGCAGCGGCGCGATGGCCGCCTGCCCCCATCAGCCGGCAACCGCGGCCCGCAGTCGGGACACGGTCCGCTCGACCATCGCGGCGTTCAGCTCAAGGCCATGGGCTCGGCCAATGTCAACAGCTTCGAGGACTCCCGGCGCGCTCTCGTGGCCGAACTGGTGTTCGAGTTGCCCAGCGGCATCATGGTACCACTTCCGGACGATAGCCGCGCGCAGTCCGACCGCCTCCTGCGCCATACGCTCCATCGCGTTTCGGAAGACCAACGCGACGTCGTAAATGTAGTAGGAATCCTTGTCACGTTTCTCCTGGCCGCGGCGTTGCCGACGAACCAGGCACTTCTGCAGCACGTAGGAGACGGGATTGGGGATGGAGATCGGCAGAGTCTCGGTTACGTCCAGGCCGGGTATCTGGGCGAGATCGACTGACCATGGGTTCACCAGGAGCATATCGACGTAATCGAGCCCTTCGGCCGTCGTGCCCGGCTGTATCTCCACCAAGGCCGGACGGCGAAGCCGGGTTTCCTTCGGCAGGCCCGTGAGGGGGCAGAGTATCTCGATGGACTCGTTGCTCTCTGGGGTAAGCCGGTACTTGTTTGCCGGCCGATCAGAGGGTACGGCGACCAGTCCAAGGCGAGTCAGTTGGTCGTGCAGCGTTGGTACCTTGGGAAGTCCGCGGACAGACGCGACAAGGTCCGCGTCCAGAGTCAGCAGCGGCCTGGGGGATGGGTTTGCGCTGGCCGGATGGTGACGAAACAGGGCGCTCGCACTCCCGCCAACCAACACGACGCGCGGACCGTATGGAGCCACCGCCCGGGCCACCCGGACGAGGATATCGTCGAAAGCCGCACTAATCAGAGCCATCGTAGTCCTTCCCAATGCGGCGACAGGACCCGGTCAAAGACCTGCTGGGCCTGCTCTCTCCCGCGGGCGGGGTCGAAATAGAGATCGAGGTACACCTGGAGTACGTCGGCAAGCCGCAGGCCCTCGTGATCCACGCTCCCGCCGAAAACGGACTCCGTCGCCTGCGGGCAAACGAGGGAGAAGGTGTCTTTGCCAGTGCTGGACGCCACCAGGTCCAGGCGCTCCAGCGCCGCGTCAATCTTGCGGACAAACACGCGGGCACTGTCCGCGGTGCTTCCCCCAAGGCCCAAGGCATGGGCCGCGAGATGTCCGCTGACAGCGACCCCGTCGCACCCCCGGAGGCGCCGCACCACATCGTGGATGTTCTCGCCCGGGTAGAGTGACGACACCCGCAGCGCCGGGTCTGGGTGGTTGAACCGATGGTAGGCCCAGCACTCGACCAACTGTGGTATCCGCTGCAGCCGCAGCCCCCCCGCAGCGCGCACCAGATAGCCTTCCGCTTCCGCCAGCGCGGCGAACCGCGAAGCCGAAGGCTGAGGCTTGCTGGACAGCTCAGCCAGGTGACTGATGCCCAACACCCCGCCACGTGACTGCGGCCCTCCCCAGTACTTCGGCTCCATGCCGTCCAGAAGCAGGATCTTCAGGAACCACTGATGGTTCGGCGAGAACAGACTCCCGGCGTGCGCCTGAGGCTGGCCCAGGCCGCGCTGCGGTCGCACACGCGAAGCCCCCATGGTCGTGCACTGCCCGCCTGCATAGACAAAGCCCTTGCCACCCTCGTCGGCAATCACACACCTCAACTCGGGCAGAAAGCGCTTCGCGTACTCACCCACAACCGCCGCAGCGCTCGGCGAGAATCGCCGCAAGAGAACAGCCAGAGCCGACGGTGGCGACCCGGCGTCGGCCTTGCCGGCCCGCAGAATGAAATCCGCGAGCGCCCCGCGCAGGGCATCCTGGCGATACGCCCCCATTGACAGGGCCACAACACCCGATGCCTTGACGTCCGGGAAGTGAACCAGGGCAAGCTCGACCAGGCGCTGTATCTTCTCTCTGTCTGCTCTCATTCGCCGTCCTTGACCTTCACGGCCCGCCATCGCCATCCTGACTGCGGCAGCCGCCGAACCACAACCTCACTCGCCCTGACCTCAGTATACTCGTGTTCACGAATATATCAATGCGCATGGATTTGCGGATGCAGTGCCTCCCAGGTTCCTGAAGGCAGTAGGCCAGTTTCATCCCCGACTCGCGCCATGCCTCCGACCAGGAGACCGGATCCTGCGCATTGACCTGATCCTGGAAGAGCTCCTGCTGAGCCGCCGCGACCCCAGACGCGGTTCCCCTGGAGGGCGAAGCTCCTGCTGAGCCGCCGCGCGACCCCAGGCGCGCTTCCCCTGGAGCGAAGCTCCTGCTGAGCCGCCGCGACCCCAGACGCGGTTCCCCCGGAGGGCGAGTGGCCTCGCGAGCCGCCGCGCGACCTCAGGCGCGCTTCCCGTGGCAGCCGAGTGGTGGCCGCCCGCCCACTGTGCCTGGAGGCACCTTTCGGCAGCGCCGGGGATTGACACCCCCACGACGACGCTTACAGTCAGTACTGCCAGGCAGGACCGTGGGGTACGGTGGGCGTACGCCGGTGCAGGAGACAGGAGAGCCAGGCGCCGACAGTGTTCCTCGGGGCGTGTGCGGGGATGGGACTCAGACGTGGGGAAAGCGCGGAGGGCCGTGTACCCCGGACAGGTTTTGGCCGGGATGCGCGCCTATCAGTAATGGCGGCATCGTCTGGGTTGCCCGCGCTGCACCAGGGACGGCGTGTCAGCCTGGCCCCTGGGGCCACGAATGGATTGTCCCGGCTCGGACTCTCCAGGCGTCGGCGCAGAGGGGTAGGGAGGCTGAGCAGGAAGGTTGGGCAAGCAAGAGGGGCATCGGCATGTCGTCGGACCAGACACTTGCAGAACTCTTCGCCAAAGGGCTACTGCCCATCCACCAAGGCGCGATCTTCCAGCAGGCGCTGGCGCCGAATCCGGCGGCGCACCTTCCCGACCGCGTCGCCGGCATGCTGCTCGGCATGGCGGTCGGGGACGCCCTCGGCAACACCAGCGAGGGCATGCTGCCCCATGAACGGCGCCAGGCTCATGGCGAGATCACGGACTACCTGCCTAACCGCTACGCACAAGACCAACCCGTTGGCCTGCCGTCCGACGATACCCAACTCGCCTTCTGGACCCTCGAATGTCTGCTGGCCGATGGCGGTCTCGACCCCGACCATGTGGCCCGCGCCTTCACCTCCAACGGCAGGATCTTCCATCGGGGGAAGACGGTTCGCACATTCTGTAGCAACTACAAAAAGCTGGGCCTGCCGTGGTACGAAGCCGGCCCCGAGTCCGAGAGCAATGGCGCGCTGATGCGTATCGCCCCGGTCGTCATTCCGCATCTTCGGAACGGCGGCCCCGGCCTCTGGGCTGACGTGGCCTGCGCCGCGGTGATCACGCATCGTGGCAGTATGTCCATCGCCTCCTGCATTGCCTTCTGCGGCCTATTGGCAGACCTCATGCGGATGACCGCGCCGCCGCCGTCCGAATGGTGGGTGGAGCGCTTTGTCGAACTGGCCGGTCCTTTGGAAACCACCCGCTACAGCCCGCGCGGCGGCGCCTACGCGGCTTTCAGCGGGACCATCTCGGAGTTCATCACCGCAGTTATCCCTGCCGCGCTTCGGGATAACCTCTCCTCCGTGGCGGCCTGCGACCGCTGGTACTCCGGCGCCTACTTGATGGAGACTGTCCCCTCGGTCCTGTACATCCTGGCTCGCCACGGGCACGACCCGGAGCAGGCCATCGTCCGCGCCGTCAACGACACCAAAGACAACGACACCATCGCCGCCATCGTCGGGGCCGCGGTCGGCGCCTTGCACGGCCAGGGCGCCCTTCCCGCCCGCTGGCTCGCCGGCCTCAGCGGCCGCACCCGCGTCCGCGCCGGAGACCAGGGCCGAGTGCAGGAACTGGTGGCGGAGGCATCGCGTGAGGACTGCTGGCGATGACATGCTCTCGGAGCGTTCGGAACCCCGTAGCCTAGGACGTTGTGACCCAAAGGAGGAGGCACGCAGATGCAGCTGAGTAACCCCTACCGCAAGGGAGGATCATACCACCTGGTGTTCCAGACGTTGCTTGACGCTGATGGAACCACCGTGGCTGAATTGCGGGACGTGATCGTGCGACGGATGCCGGAGAAGGCAGACTACCAGGCGGGCAACGACATCAAAGTCGTGCTCACTCCCCGCAAGGGGTCGCCGGAGGACCAACCGGACGTCCGCGGTCACACCTCAGCAAAGGGGCACCTGTACTACGCTGAAAAGGACCCTGCCAGCCGTTGGCGGGTCTTCCCGCGAACCCCACCAATGAAGCCGCGTGGTCGCGGTGAGGGAAGAGGGAGCGAGCGGCCCCGTCAGCGCGGTATCGATGTCCGGGTCGGGGACCGCCAGTTCCATGCTCAGAATGTCCCGGAACTGTGCGAAGCCGCCCTGACGTACCTCATCCGAGATGGCCACATGGCCCGCCTGCCGCCGGGTACCATACCATTTGCGACCAGCAGTAAACGGTATCTGATTGCGCGCGAGCCAAAGCATCAGCACGGCGTGGATTTCTCCTGCGCTGTACACGTTGGGGACTACTACATCGAGGTCCAAAAGGACTACGCTCGCGCGTGTTGCCAGCTCGCGAAGTTTCTCGCCGTCTGCGGCGTGTCGTTCAAAGAACTCCAAGAGCGGCCCACATGAGTAGGGTATGCGAGAGTGCCGTGCGCGACCCCAGAACGCGGCCGAAACGCTGACACCCGGATCAGGCGGCTTCATCCACACCGAGCACCGATTCATCGTCGAGCAGGCCGTCGCAGATTGCTTCCATACGCAGGCTGCCCAGTTCGTCGAAAGCCGCCAGTCTGGACGAGGTAGCTACAGGCATGGCGGACGACGCCCCTCATACAACACCCGCACCAGATGGCCGCCATCTTGTGGCCCTGACGGCTGGGGATGGGCCGCCGGAACCCCTGCCGCAGGCAGCGTGCGCCGTCGCGCTCCAGATGGTCGTCGGGTTGGCCACGGAGGATGTCGCCCGTTCCAGCCGGACTGGCATCACGGATCAGAGTGGCGAGTTGCGGATAGACCGTCTGCCGGCTATGTATGTCCCGTGCAGTTTGTGCCGGCAGGCAGGCATCGGCGACCTGGGCGTGCCGTAAAGGCGGGCACTCTGGGCCGCGCTCCGGCCGGGCTGGTCAGGTCTGTAAGTGTATCGTGCAAGCTCTGACTGCGGGGCTGACGCCGCCGTTCCAGTAGTCAAACGAGGTGGCTGTTGACGACCGGGAAGGTAGAGTGGCCGTTCGATGCCACTGCTGATGCCCCGTCCACAGTGCCCGACTCCGAGTCCGCGGGGTAGCGCCCAGAGACGGCTCAGGCACACAAGCCAAAGGAGGACTGTACGTGGAGGTCACCAAAGAGACCCTGGGGCGGTTGTTCAGTGACCAGCGCGTCTATATCATTCCGGTGTTCCAGCGCGAGTACGTGTGGAGCAGGGACGACCAGTGGGAACCATTTGCGAACGACCTGTTCGACAAAGCCAAGCAGTTGATCGAGGCGGAAGCGAACCGGCAGCCTATCGCCCATCACTTCTTCGGCCCGATCGTCGTCAAGGCCCTGGACGTTGCAGTGATGGCTCTGCCTCGGTACGAAGTCGTGGACGGGCAACAGCGCCTGATCACCTGCCAGATCTTCCTGAGAGCGCTGAGCCATGCCCTTCTGGATCTGGGTGTCCACGGGCAAGAGGACTTGGCGACTCTGATGAGGAATGCAGGGAGGGCTTCCGACAGCGAAGATCACTTCAAGATCCAGCCATCGCATCGCGACCAGGAATCATTCCGTCGGACCATGGGAGCAGAACGCAGCATCCCGGCGCAACCGCGCATTGAATTAGGCACCCTCGGCCAGTGTTATTGGTTCTTCCGTGACGCTATCGCCGGGTTCCTGGCGACGGGTGCAGGCGGCACGGACCTGTCTGCCGACGCACGGAACAAGCGCGCCCAGGGGCTCCTGACGGCGGTCTACTGGGCTACGTTTGTCTGCATCGGGCTCGACAGGAATGAGCCCGAAACGGAAGTGTTCGAGGCCCTGAACGGCCGCGGCGAGCCCCTGCTGGCCAGCGACCTGATACGCAACCTCGTGTTCCGCGCGGCCGTCAGCGTGGAGTTCTCACCTGCAGAACAGCTTACCCTCTACGAAGCGTACTGGGAGGATTTCTCGTCCCGCAGAGACCCTGACGACAGCGATCAGTACTTCTGGCATCAGCCCGGGACGAAGGGCACAGCACGGATCGAGCAGTTCTTCATGCATTTCCTCCAGTGCCGGAAAGTCTCGAACGCGGAAATACGTGTCGCGGACTTGCTGACGGTGTTCCGGGGCTGGTGGGAGGACGATGACTGGAAAGAGAGGCGGTCGAGGGAACTCGTCAAGGGCCGATTGCAGTTGATCCGCGAGCAGGCCTTGGTTTACTCATCGTTCTACGAGTTGCCGGCCGACCTGGATGAGTTTGCTCCTTTCTTTCTCCGTATCCGCGAACACGACCAATCGACGGTCTACGCCGTGCTTCTATACCTCTTCGGGACGGCACTGCCTGGGGGGTGTGTTACCAAGCAGGATCTCGTGCTCATTTGCGGGATGATCGAGAGCTACCTGGTTCGCCGCTTCGTCTGCCGCATGTCGACGAACAAGTACAACCACTTCTTTCTGGGCCTGGTCACCAAGCTCCACGAAATGACCCAGATCACTGCAGCAGCGTTCCAGCAGACATTGGCCTTGGACAAGAACGAGAGCATGCTCTGGCCCAGCGACGACGAGTTCCGACGCCACTGGGACACCGAGCAACTCTATGCCGCCGGCAACCGCCGCAAGACCCTCCAAGCGATGCTCTCCGCCATCGACCAGAAGCTGCAGCCGGCCTTTGGCGAGGACGTGACCGTTCGGTACCACGCTCTGACAGTCGAGCACGTTCTGCCCCAGCAATGGGAAACGAACTGGCCGCTGGGAGAACTCACAGGGGGCGTCCGAGAGCGCTTCCAGCCAGGAACGAGCGATCGCGAGATCAGAGGAACCCTCCTGCACAGCATCGGCAATCTGACCTTGCTGACGCAGAAGCTGAACACGAGCATGAAGAACGCTTCCTATGCGGACAAACGCGAGAAGATCTTCGCACATAGTTCACTGCCGCTCAACAAGTACTTCCAGAAGCGCGACTCGTGGAACGAGGAGGCCATTCTCCAACGGGCTGACACGCTGTTCTGGACAGCGCTCAGGCTCTGGCCGGGACCGCGAGATCCCCGACCCGCTGAACCCGAGGTACCGCCGGGGGAGCAGCTGAGAGTGCCCACACCAGCACCAACCGAGGCGGGTACCGACAGAGGGATTGAAGGCGGTGGCGCGGCCCCGCCGGTCACTCCCGAACAGCGGCAGGAGATGGTGGGGCTCCTGACCGGCGTGCCGGACGACAAGAGTCTGCAGCGTGTTCTGGAGCGGGAAGCAGAGATTCTCCAGCTTCTCCGCAGTGACCCGAGCCTGGTGAAGGAAAACGGTGAGCCCTTCTTCTGGAAGGCCGTATTCGCAGGCCATGTCCCCTGGGTGAAGTGGCTCGTGGAGAAGGCGGGTTTGGAGCTGACCGAGATCCCCAACCCTAGTGACATGAGGTCGGGCAGTGCCCACCACAGCGACCTGAACCGCGACGGAGACCCTACTTGGTGCCTCGGCCCGCTCTTCGCCTCGCCAACGGCGCTGGAGTTGCTTCCTTGGCTGCTCAAGGCAGGTCACAAGCTTGATCGCTTTGGGACAGGGCTACTGACTGGGGCAGTACTCAACGGAACTCCTGAGCAGATATACTGGCTGCTGGAGCAACGCGTTGAGACCGACTATGTCACCGCCATGAATGGCATCGATTACACCCCTTTGTCCGCTGCCATCATCGTGCGTGAGGACATGGAACTGGCCAAGCGGCTTATCGACCGAGGCGCCTGCATCGACCAGTTCGTGGAACACGATCCTGACCCTGATTATCACCTTTGTGGCTACCCATCGCCGCTGTGCATGGCCGCGAGACGTGGCATGGATGATTTCGTCGACCTTCTCATCGAACGGGGGGCCGAGCTCAGTCTGGACGACGACGATCGACTCGACGAGGTCGCGCCGGTCGAGGCTGCAATCCAAGGCCGGCAGATGCAGACTCTGCGGAAGCTGCTTGCGCACCGACCCGACCTCGGTCCCCGCGAGTGGGCGCACCTGGCCCGTGGGGGCTATCCGGAGAGCACACCTCTGGGATGGGCCGTCAAGGAAGAAGACCCCGAACTCGTAGAACTGATGCTCGAATGCGGAGCCATGCCCTGGCACACAGATCTGCCCCTCGACATGTCTGCTCTGGCCTTGGCCAGGAAACTCGGAAACAGTGAGATCATCAAGTTGCTGGAGGAGGCACTTGAGAAGACTGTGGTAACCGACGCGCCCGTCGACACTCCCCCTAAGGAGTCCCCCGCTCCTCCATTGACCAACCCTTACGGCAAGCAGAGCGGCTCCTATCATCTTATCTTCCAGGCGCTGCTGAACGCCGACGGCGTCACTTTCGATGATCTGATGAACATGATCGTGCAGAAGCAGGGGAAGGAACCTCACCAGGCAGCAGCCAGCGTTACAGTGGTGCTCTCACCCCGCAAGGAACTGCATGGTCGACTGAGGGATCTTCGGGGCAGCCTTGCGGCCCAAGGCCACCTCTACTACGCGGAACAGGACGCGGCGGGCCTCTGGCGCGTGTTCCCCCGGGTGCCAGTTTTGCCGCCCTATCCCCCTCGTGCGGGTGGCGGCGGGCAAGATGATGGCCACCGACGCGGCATCGACGTACAGGTAGGGGACTGCCAGTTCCATGCACCAAGTGTCCCGGAACTGTGCAAGGGGGTTCTGGCATACCTTGTAAAGGGCGGCCATCTGGACCGTCTGCCACTGGGAACTCTACCCTTCGCCACCAGCAAGAAACGCTACCTGATTGCGCGCCGGCAGAACCACCCGCACGGCGAGAGGTTCTCCGCCCCTGTCACGGTCGGGGGCTACTTCATGGAAGCCGACCATAGCTACCAGGATGCGTGTAGTCATCTTGAGAAGTTCCTTGCCGTGTGCGGCGTCGGCTTCGAGGTTCTCGATGCATGAGAGTCGCGGTCTATGGCGGCAGCTTCAGTCCGGTTGGCAACCACCATATCACTTTGGTCCGGGCGTTGCTGGTAACTGGGCGCTACGACCGGGTGGTGGTGGTGCCGAATGGCGACGGCTACGGCAAGGCCGGCCTGGCGTCCGAAGGGCACCGGCTGGCCATTTGCCGTCTGGCGTTTGCGGAGATGCCCGCGGTAACGGTGTCCGATCTCGAGACTGGCTTGCCGCCGGGTGAAGACGCCGCCCGCGATGCGGACACGGTGGAAGCCTTGGCCAGGCAGTTCCCCGGGGCCGTCTTCGACAGTGTCCGCGGCGCCGATACTCTGGAGAGGCTACTCGGCTTCGGCACCTACGAGCGCCTGCGGGACGCGGTGCACTCATTTGTGGTGGTCCCGAGACGGGTCGGTCACCGCACGGTCACGCTTGGCAGCGTCGTGCCGGGCCTCAAGCCCAGAAAGCGCCGCCGGTACGAACAGGATGCTGGGAGATTCGTGGCGCTAGACCTGGGCATTGTGTCCGATGGCTCAAGCACCGCGGTGCGGCGCCGGGTCGCGAAGGGCGATCTGATCAACGACCTGGTGCCCGCGGCGGTGGCTGAGTATATCCGCGACCACGGGCTATACCGAGATGCGCCCGCCGCAGACGACAGACCGAAGCGACAGAACCAGGGACCTCGGCCGCTCACCGATCCGCGCCAGGTCGTCTTGCGGCATCGCCCGAGGAACAACAGCTACATCCTGGATGCCGATGCCAACGGCCTGTACTGGTGCGCTCGTTTCGATGCCACGGTCGGCACGGGCACTGCGACAAAGCGGTTCGAGCCGGACAGCGGCAACGATGTGGCCGGACAGGAGGAACGCTGGCGTACGCTCTGTGCGACCGGTAGCATCCCAGACCCCGGGCGACGGGTGCGTATCAGTGTCTCCTCCCGGAGCCGCGATGGGTATGCGGGCCTGAGCCCGTTCGCGATGCGGCCAGGCGGTTTCCCTGTCCCCGGCCTCCTGGGGAGCGATAAGACTCCCGTTCGCGCCCACAGTGTTGAGAACGCCTGGCAGGGGCTGAAGTGTTACCCTGACGGCCACCCTGAACCGTTCACCGATCTGGTCACCTACGCGGGCGCGTCACTTAAGCTTAGAGCGTGGCTGCGGCATCTCGACCGCAGCGATCTGGCCGCCCAGCGGCACCGGTATTGGGTCCATGGCCGCCTGACGGACGACAAGGCTGAAGCCGTGTTCCTCAACTACTTCCCGATGTACATCTGGTGCATCGAGACGTTTGAGGCGGAGTACCTCGACCGGCTGGCGCAGTTGGGCCAAGAGAAGGTGGTGTGGCTTTGGGACACCGACAGCAGCGAGGACATCTCCCAGGACGAGGCCTTCTCGCACGCCGCGTTCCTGGTGCACTACCTGAACGGGGACTGGTTCGACTTCTACCGGCAGTTCTGGCCAGCGGCCGGCGAGTGTGTCGAGGACTGGCTGGCGCAGCTCCCGGAGCCCTACCGCTCGCAGTTGCCGGCGCTGCTCCGGCCACGCTGAGCCGGATGGCTGCCCGCAACGAGGCGGGAGCGTGCTGAATGCCGCCGCGAAGTGGGGCCCCTGAGGAGGTCAGGTTATGCCAAACGAGTCCAACCAGGAGATCCGACGCATGTTCCGCCAAGTCAAACTACCCGCAGGCGTTCCTGGGAGGCTGTTGCTGCACAGCATGCCTGGATGTTTCGAAACGCTCGAGCAGGTCTGGGAACACATCCGCACCAAGGGCGTGCAGTTCATCGTCAACCTGGCTCAGGCAGGCGAGACGCGGCGGAAGTCGCCCGCCTATGCCAAAGCACTGCTGAGCGGCCACGTGCCGTGTCCAGTCATCTCCTTTCCGGTGAAGGACTGCGGGACACCGCGCAGCCGGGAGGCATTCTGGGAGCTCGCTTTCGACCTGGCTCAGCGACTCAATGCCGGCGAGCGAATCCTCGTCCACTGTGCGGCCGGGGTCGGTCGAACGGGCTCCCTGGCGACGTGCATCCTGATCGCGCTCGGGGAAACGCCGGCGGCGGCCGCCGAGGCCGTCTGGGACGCCGGGTCCCAACCGGAGACCGACGGACAGATGGAACTGGTCGCCTGGTGTGCAGCACGGCGGGACGCCGGCCGCTGAAGGCGTGGGAGGAAAGTCCAGGCTGATTCTCCCGCTGAGGCGCCGAGGCGCTGAGGGTTCATTCATCGAGGCCATTCACCCCGCGGCTGGCGCCAAGTCTCTTCACGTGGTCGCCTTGCTCGCCACGGGCCCGATCGAGTTCTCCCTCTTCCTCTGCGCCCCCGCGCCTCTGCGCGAGTCATCGTCGCATCTGGTTCCAGCGCTGCATCGCCTCGCAAATTCACCACGCCGTGGTCAAAGTGTCGCCATGTACCAACGACATACTGAGGCATTGATCGAGGTGGCGATACCCTCTGCCCCCAGGGGCTCTGAGCCACAGCCCCGTTGGGGCAGGGAAATGCACCTGAGTTGTAACTGATGAAGAAAGCCGCCGCTATATCACTGGCACTGCTGGCGGTTGTCGGTACCGGACTTGTGCTTTTCCGCCGGAATCAAGTACACCCCAGATCACGGCATGGGTGCTGCTATCGCTGGCCTGCAGTTCGGCACCTGCCGGGCCGCAGATGAGCTGGTAGGTCGGCAGGTTGAACCCCTGAGGCCGCCACTACTCCCAAGTCAGGGGAGCAACGCCGACACCACGGAAAGGATAGTCGGCGCTGGAGATGAACCATTGCCCGTCCTCCGCCCGGATGATCTCGGGCGCATGGACCGTGATCTCGGCGAGCGGCGGGCGGCCGTGGAAGTCGGCAGGGGAATCTGAGCAGTGGACGTAGGTCTTCGGGCAGTAGCCGGACGTGCTCTTGTCGGCGGTGTCCCAGAGCGTCCAGAACAGGTAGAACAACCCGTCCAGGGGGATGAGAACCGGGGACTCGGCCTGGTAGCTCTCGGCCTCGGGCCGGTAGATCGTGAGCGGTTCCGACCACGTGCGAAAATCCGTGGACGTCACCAGGTTGACCCCGTTGCCGTCACAGCGCAGAAGGTAGTAGCACTTGTCCCAAAAGCGGATGTACGGATCCCGGTTGCCGCCTTTGGCCGGTAGCCGCCCTCGGGCTTCCCAGGTGTGGAGGTCCATGGAGGCGGCCTGTCCGAGCCTGCTGCCCACGAGCAGATACTCATCGTCTATCTTGATGGCTGCCGGGGCCCAACCGCAGTCACTTACTGAAATCTTGGGCAGGTCGTGCCACGACTGGAAGCTGACCGCCTGCGCAAACGTGCCTTGCGGAGCGACGGCATGGAAGCACAGTCCTTCGCCGCAGTGCCCATTGTCCCCGGTCACCCAGGGTTTCGTGATGCCGAAGCAGTGCCAGCGCTGGTCAGGGCCCTTGATGAACGTGTGGTCATTGGTCCGCCATTCCGGATAGGTCACGCCTTGGGTGTAGGTGATGTGGCCATCCGCTGTGCTGACGGTCGGCAGCGGGAAGGTATCCGCCTCCGGCTTGTAGATGTTGACGAAGGGTCCCGTAACCCTGGGAATGCGACAGCTGCGGGGTGATTTCGTTACTACTTGAGTCGACATGCTCGGCACTTCCTTCGGTGATGAACGACCGGCGCTAGGTCCGACCCTGCGGGCCCCCTCGTACTTTGGCAGAACTGGCACGTTGCGCAACCGGGGTGCCAGGCACGTGATCGGGTGGTAGGGCGCCGGCCTCTTGTCCCCAACTGCCCAGCCTGCGGCACCGCTGGGCCAACTCAGTACCCCTGTCCCTGCCGCCGTCTTTTCCGGGCCAGTTCGCCCGCGCCATTGCGTCCGCGCCTGTCGCCTGATGGGAACTTCAACGACATGGGGGCGCCGGATTTCCGCGAGACATTCACCTATGTTGCCGCGCAGTTGAACGCCTTCGGGTTGGCGTACCTGCATGTGCTGGACGGGCTGGCATTTGGATTCCACGAGCAGGGCAAACCGATGACCCTCGCGGAGTTCCGCGCCGTGTTCTCGGGGCCGCTGCTGGGGAATTGCGGCTACACGCAGGAAACGGCGGCGGAGGCGATGGCCTCTGGCAAGGCTTATCTCATCGCGTTCGGACGGCCCTTCCTGAGCAATCCCGACCTCGTGGAACGCTTCGCGAACGGCTGGGAACTGAGTCCGCCGGCGGAGTTGAAGGTGTGGTCGGCGCCGACCGCGCGGGGGTACCCCGACTTCCCGTCACATCCCCGTGCCTGACGGGGGCGGCGCACAACGCGATGGGCTTCGTCGCCTCCGCCGCCAAGGCCATCAAGATCAAGACCCCCCTCACCCTGGTAGAAGGCGGCTGGGCCCCTCAGAAGAGCTTCTCGGGCCGAGGGTATGGGCCTCTGGTCGACGGAGTCTGAGACCGGTCAGCGCGCGGGCGACCCCCACGACGCGAGCTGGGCCGGGTCGAAGGTGTCGCGGTCCCAGAAAGCGCGAACCTGTCCGTTCTGAAGCAGATAGAGGCGAGGCGGGTTCTCCCCGATGTAGTTGAAGAACACGCCGGGCTCGACGCAGGTGAAGCGGAAAGCCGTGTTGGTCTGAGCGAGGAAGGCCGGCGCGTCGGCTGCCTTGCCGTAGCAGATCAGGTAGACGGGGGGCAGAGGCCCTTGCCGAGACCGTTCGCCAAGGCTGGAGACCAGGTCGTGGCAGTGCTCACATTCGAGACTCACGAACGCCACCAGGCAGGTGCCCTTGGTGAGGTCGGCGATCTGACCATCGAACTCGCGGAACCTGGCGAACTGGCTCTCTTGGGGTTCCGGGGGGATGCCGGTCTGGATCGGCTCAACCGCGATGTGCCGGATCGGGAACCCCAGGCCGACGACCAGGGCGCAGGCCACGGCAAGGCCGACCGGCACGCCCCATGCGCCCCGGGGCCACGCCTTGGTGCGCCAGTGGAGGTACAGGACGATGGTCAGGAGCGCCGCGTTCTTGAACAGCGAATGCAGAGGAGACATGGGGAGCAGTTCACCGAAGCAATGGCAGGAAGAGGTGTCGCCCTTCACGAACGCCAGGTAGGTCAGGTAAGCGCTGAAGCCCAGCAGCATGCCGCAGGCTGCCGGCAGCGTGAAGCGTCGGAACCAGGCCTTTGTGAAACAGGCCAAACCCAGGAAGAGTTCCGCCGCCAGCAGGCCTCGCACCGCGTAGGCTGCTACCTGCCGCGACGCAAGCAGGTTCTGCTGCACCACGTACAGCTCGAAGGCGCCCAGGGACATCATCTTGGCCACGGCTGAGATCACAAAGACGCAGCCCAGAAACCAAGCCAGAGCGGGAGTCTTCCATGACGATACGGGCGGCGGCAGTTGGGCCGTTGCAGGACCATCGGCGTCAGGCATCTGTGTCCTCCTGCAGGAGTTGGTGGAGAAGCGACCTCGACACTGTAGCCGCTTCGCCTGCCGGGCCAAGGACAGACGACACGGGTATCCGCGCACTGCGCTTCGCGATCTCAACGGGTCTATCCTTGGACGGTTCCGGAGTCTCCTCCGTCACCGCAGCCAACGCCGCAGCAGACCCTTGCGGGAGGGCGAAAGCCTCTACGCCGGTCTACGACGGTATGGGCTGGTCTACCTGTGCGGACCGCCCTGCGAATGCCTAGGGCTAAAAGACTGTCGGTGAGCCGTATACGGGAAATCTGTACGTACGGTTCGACGAGGGGCGCGGGCAGCCCCCGCGCCTACTCTACTGTCAGCCGTGGTTCATCTGAGGTCTGGTCATCGTAGACCTCAACCGCCCGCTCGTCGGAGAAGACGCTGTCTGCTTCCTTGGAATGCGCCCCTGCACGCCACGTGTTGTCAGCGGAACATCGGGAGATGCCGACCCGGAGGGCTGACACCCACGACCTGGGGACCAACCCATTCGAGGGACAGCGGCTCGTTACGGCCCGCGACACTGGTTGGCGTGAAGGTCTGTGTGAATCGCGGGACGGGCCATGACAGACGCAAGACCTCGCCCTTCCTTACGTCGTGGCAGACCACGTACGCATTCTGAGGGCCGCCCCACTCCACGGGCACGGTTCCGCCGTTGCGCGCCAGCACCACGCGTCCGCGCTCCGCCCAAGCGGGCGGCCGCAACAAGAACCGGCCGACCCTGAACGCGGCCACTTCGTATCCGCCATCCTCCGGCCGCCAGGCAGCGACTCGCGCGGCCGGGTGTTCCCGTGTAAACGCCAGGTTCACCCGCACCTCGTCCTGGTGTTCTTCCACGGCCGAGCGCCAGGCTTCCCAGATGCCCCGGAACCCCTCGGGCGGACAGCACCCCATCATGTGAATCCCGTTGTTGGCGATGCCGGGCGCGCCCAGCGCCGGATTGCCGGGATAGCTGACCCAATCGTCAAACGTGGCCTGTGCGACGAAACCTCCTTCGAGTCTGCGGAGTTCGCGCAGGGCATGCTCAACCACCATGGTCGGCTTGTCCGTGTGCAGACGCCGAAACAGCTCCTCGAAGGCATCGGTAAGAAAGAACTGCGACCTCGCCAGCGTGTTGCGCACCGTGCGCTCGATAGGGTCCCAGTAGGAGGGGGAGACGCCTTGGGCGAGCCAGGTGCCCAGGCTGATCATATCCCCCACCACGCAGATTTCTGTCCGGTATTCAGGCTGGGGGATGTGCTCCGGGTACCAGCCATGGTCCGTCCCATGCGACAACGTGAACTCGTAGACCTTGCGCGCCCACTCCGTGTAGCGCCGCTCGCCCAGCACGGCCCCCAGGTGTGCCACGCCCCAGACGGCATGCGTGTGGCAATGCACGTGGCCCGTGTAGGCGCCAGAGTCGGCGTCCACCCGCTGCGTTCCCATGTCCGGCTGGCTCCCGGCCAGGAAGCCTTCGGCAAAGGCTTTGGCCAGCGCCAGCGCCTCTTCGTCCCCGCAGGTCTCCCAATAGTGAACCAGCGGTTCGACAATGAACGGGTAATTGCGGCCATGCTGCTGACACCAGCCCTCCAGGAGCCATTGCCCGTTTTTCCACGGGGCGATGCCCATGTACCAGGCCTTGTCTCCATCCCACTGCGCCAGGCGGCGCAAAGCCTCGAATACCTGCCGCGCGCGTTGTCGGGCGCTCTTGTCCCCTTGTCGAGCGTAAAGCTCGCACAGGGTCACGAGCGCTTTCGCGCTGGTCCATGTCCCGACATAGCATCCCTCCTCCAGGCGTCCGGTATAGGCTGAGGGATTGATCCACGCCAAGCCGTCATCGCGCAGGTAGTCAAGCACACGCGCCCGGACGCCTTGCTCGACGGGGCAGGCGTCTGGCTCACCGGCCATAGCCCGCAGGTGGCGGTACTGCCACTCCATGCGGCTGTCCGTATCGCCCAAAGAGATGGGGTCGTACCCGTAAACGTTCGGCCGCACCCATTCTGGGTAATGGCCGGGAATGCCGAGTGGGCCCAGGGAGAACTTGCATTCAAAACCTCGTGAGGGATCCGGATTGCCGCGCAGGTAATTGAGCCCGGCCCGCGCCATGGCGACCAACTGCAACGGGTCGGGAACACCAGCCGTCTTGGCTTCGTCTCCTTTCCCCGCTACCGTCAACATGCCCCGGAAATGCGCGCCGAGGTGAACGGCGGGATTACTCATGGCTACCTATTCCTCCTTCTTGTTCCAAGTGAACGTGATATGGGCGTCCAATCGTAGAACTCGGGAAGGACGCCGATGAACCATGCCCTTGCCCACTGGGCGGCAGCTTATCACGCGGCTGGAACTTGGCAATACGTCTTCATGTTTGAATACATGTGACGACTCCGGTGCAACTGCGTATCCTGCCCCAACGGGGCTGCGTACCCAAGCCCAGGGTTGGCCGCGGCGTCGGCCAACCCTGGGTGAACAAGGCAGCAGACCCATCCTACCCCATGTGACCCAGGGTAGCGGCACCATGGCCGCAACCCGGGGCTCCGAGCCACAGCCCCGTTGGGGCAGGGAAATGCACCCGAGTTGTAACCTGAGTAGTTACGAATACATAAATAATAGCGACCTGTGCAATACGGATGGGCCGTGGTATTCAGCCCCAAAGGGGCGTTCCGGGCGCCCAGGGCAACGCCCTGGGTTTGATGGCAACTCCGATGGGACGACGCACGACGTCGGCACCAAGAAACCGAATGCCTGGGGCTTGTACGACATGCACGGCAACGTCTGGGAGTGGTGCGCGGACCGGTACGGCGCCTACGCGGCCGCGGCCGCCACCGACCCGGCCGGCCCGGACAAGGGTAAGACCCGCGCCCACCGCGGCGGCGGCTGGAACTTTGCCGCCGGGAATTGCCGTTCGGCCAGCCGCGGCCAGCTCGGCCCGGCCAGCCGCTACGAACGGCTCGGTTTCCGCGTCGCCTGTACCCCTGCGGATTCGCCGTAGGCATCGGTGTCGTACCATGGGAGCAGGTTCGGCGCTCTCGCTGGAGGTCGGGGTAACGGCACCAGGCATCGTTGTGGCACCACTTGGGTTCCTCCTTCAGCCAGTGCCCCAGCTTCTTGCAGCATGTCTGAGGTGCGCCGGACCGCAGGCGGGGCGTTGCTCTCCAGTGCGGCGGATCAGGTCGCCAGCAGACCAGAGACCACCACGATGTCGGCGTCTATCCCGGCGGCTAGGGCGGCCTTCCTCAGGGCCTCGACCTGGCTCTGGCGCAGCAGAGGCTTTTCTGCATAGCTCCAGGGCAAGCCCATCCTCTCGTACTTGCTCTTGCAGGCGCTGTTGAAGGCGCAGAGCTCCCAGCGTTCCACCACGTCCAACAGCTCCTCGCGGATGAACTGGCCGATGGCGCGGAGGTTCTCCGGTGTGGCAGTGACCGCGGGAATGAGCGGGGTGCGGATCCAGAGCTTCATCCCGTTGGTCGGCTTGCGGACGTGCTCGGCGACCCCGGCGAGATTGGCCAGGATCGTCTCGTTCGGCTGGCCGGTGTGCGCTTGATGCAGGCCGGGGTCGAGCAGTTTGAGGTCGAACAACACCAGATCCGTGTGCGGCAGGACGGCGGCGAGAGCGGCCGCCGGCGCCAGTCCGCAGGTGTCCAACGCCGTGTGGACTCCGGCCTGGTGCAAGCGCCTGAAAAGCTCGGCGACAGCGTGGTACTGGCCCAGCGGTTCGCCTCCCGAGACCGTCACGCCGCCCGCGAACGCCTGGTAGTAGTCCCGGTCTTTGAGCGCCTCTCTGACCAGTGCCTCGAGGGGCCAATCCCGGCTGTTGAAGGACATCGCCCGCGAGGGGCAGACGTCCACACACGCACCGCAGCGCGTGCAGGTCTGTCGGTCTCGGCGCAAGCCCGCCTGGCCCTCGGTCAGCGCCTCCGAGGGACACGCCTCCAGGCAGGCCCGGCAGCGAATGCACCTGCGGCTCTCCCACCAGACCTCCGGCTCGGCGTTTATCCCTTCCGGGTTCTGGCACCAGGCGCAACGCAGCGGGCAGCCCTTAAGGAAGAGGGTTGTGCGCAGGCCAGGGCCATCGTGGGTCGTCCCGCGGAGGATCTCGATGAGCCGCAGCGTGAGTTCAGCCACCGTTAGAACCCCTCGTAATTCACCCGCTCGACGAACTCCTGCTGGTACTCTCGCGACAGGCAGATGAAGCGGCTGGCGTAGCCGGTCACCCGGACGATGAGGTTCTGGTATTCGGGCTTCTCAGGATGCTCCATCGCGTCCCTCAGGGTATTCAGATCCATGATGTTGAGATTGATCTGGATCCCTCCTTTCCGGAAGAACGTCTCCGAGAAACCACGCACGTAGGCCCCGATGTCTTCCTTGCCGTCAAAGAACTTGGGCTGCAACTCAACCTGCATGGTGCCGCCCTGGAACTTCCGCTGATCGATCTTGGCGATGGAGTTGGCGGTGGCCAGCAAGCCGGCGTTGTTTCTGCCAACCTGGGGATTGATGCCGTGTGCCAGGTACTCGTTCGCCAAGCGACCGTCGGGCGTCGCGCCGATGGCGGCCGGGTTAAGATGTCCCTGGAAGTGAAAGAGCGAGGCCCTGAACTCCTGTCCGCGCAGGTTGACCAGGCTGCCCAACACCGTGGCCAGCGTTTCGGTAATGCGCCGCAGCAGTGCATCCACCTCGTCCAGGTCATTGCCAAACTTGTCTTGGTTCAGGAAGCGCTGGCGCATGGGCTCCAGCCCGTGCCAGTTCGTCTCGGTGGCCGCCTTCACCTCGGCGAGGGTATAGCGGTGCTCCTCGAACACCAGCCGCCGGATGGCCTGGAACGAATCCGCCACATTCGGGATCCCGAGAATATTGACGGAGGTGTGCTGGTAGTCGACGCCCCGCGAGGCCACCATATCGAGGCCGCGCTCGATCGGTCCGTGGCTGTTCATGGAGGTGAACATCTCAGGCCAAAGGTCGCCCAGGCGCTCATACTGAGCATTCTTCCACTCGCGCAGCGCTCGCGCCGTGGTGGTGACTTCCTGCTCGAAGAGGGCATAGAAGCTCTCGAAGTCGTCGGTCTTCTGGGCGATCCCCGCGGCGAGGGTGCGCTTCAGGGGTTCCAGCAGGTTGATCGAGTTCACGTCCTGGTCGCAGAACTCCTTGCCAGGAATACAGAACCACTGGCAACCACTGTAGGCGACTTTCCAGGCGTCCTCCTCGGGTATGCCGGAGCGTAATTGCGCCTCGCGCATCAGGTCGTAGTTCACCAGCACGGGAATGCTCTCACCGTGGCGGGCCAGCACATCGCAGGCGTAGTCATAGAACTCCCGGTTGAGGTCGGGATGCCACATGACCCCCAGGTTGTTGTAGTCACCGATCAGGTCATACGCTTCCAGGACGACAAAGCTCATCTCATTGGTCGCGTCCTGGAGTTCCGCATCGCGGCCACCAAGGCTGAAGAAGTGCCCGCGCAGCTTGAGGAACATCTCCGACAGGTATTCGCGCGCTTCCTCGTCAGACAGCTCTCCCGCGGCTCGGCTCTGGCGGTACAGATCGATCAGGTACAGATCCAGCCGCCCGTAGCCATTACCGTGCCCGACCACCCGGTCCAGCAACACGGCGAAGTGGATCCACTGCACGCCCTCGTAGTAGGTGCGCGGCGCGTTCAGAGCGAGGTGCGCGCAGGCATCGGCGAGGCGCTGATAGGTCTGTTTCTGCCAGGGATCGGTTTCGCTTTGTGCCAACTGGTGTGCCTTCTCGGCATGGCGCTGGATGAAACGGATGACGGATTCACAGATCATCTGCAGGCCAAGCAGATAGGAGGCCTTGGGTCGGTGGTCGAGCCGGAGGTACTTCTCCCGACTCTGTTTGATGCGTTCCAGGATGCCGCCCCAACCCTGGGAGAGGCCGATGGCCAAATCCGGACAGGTGTGGCCACTGCTCACCCCGCTGGCGCCCAGGGCCTGGGCTCGTCTCCCCACCGCCAGAATCTCTTCGGGCCAGGTATAGCGCCGGACCATGTGCATTTCCCAGTGGATCTCACCGACGATGCGTTCGTCTTTGTGGAGCTCGATGGGGAAGTGATCCACCAGGAAGGCATAGTCGCGCCCCCAGCTTTCCCCGGTCGCTTCGTAGCCCTTCACTCGGGACGGCATCTGCTCCAGTTCGGGAAAGGGGCCGATGTGGATCCAGCAGGCGTGATCACCCAGCGGCATCTCCGCCGAGCCCAAGCGGCGTTTGCCGCTGAGCGCCAGTTCGCGGCTTCTCTGCGCCAGGTTGCGGAGGCGCGGCGACAGGGTGAACTTCGGGGCGACGTTCATAGCCACCTCATGGGTGATCTCGGCGCCGGGAGCGGTCTCTTCGGTGCCGGCCTGGTTCGTCATCGTGTGTTCCATGGAGGCGTACCGTGATCCTCGTATCTCCGCCTGCAAGCGCCCCGGGCTTCTCGCGGCGGGGCGCAAGTCAGCTCCGTAGTGGTTTTTGTTTCGATCGTCTCCGCGTCCGGCGAGCAGAACGGGCCCCTTTACTCTTGGGGGAGACTGCCGGCGGGACGTGTCGCGAATGCCAGACGCCGCGGAGCGCTGAAAGCGCGGCCATTCCTCAGCCCAGGGCACCGCCCTGGGAATGGAATCCAAAACGAGATGGAGCCCTGCAGGGGCGGCATACCGACAGTCCATGGGCACCGCGCGGCCAGGTATGGCGCCCCTTTGGGGCTGAGAATCTGGGGTATACC
>CAILKC010000475.1 GCA_903834675.1 uncultured Victivallales bacterium
ATAGCCCAGATGGCCCCCCGTGGCCTGGAGTAAGACCAGGGGCTCCGCGCCGCAACGGGACGCGAGCGCAGGCACCATGCCAGCCTGCTTGGTTTCCGCTTCGGCTGAGGACACTGTCCAATAAACAGGCCACGTAAAATGCTTGCCGCGGCGGACGAAGGGCGGAATGGGAAGCGCTTTGGGTCATACGAGGTTGCTGCAAGTCTCCTACAAGCAAACCCCTACGGAGCTGACTTACGCCCGCAGCCGCCCCAGGGCTAGTTCAGGGTAACAGCCCCGGCCACGTCCCCTCTGGGCTTGCCGCGGCGCCCCGCGCAGGCGATAGTTCCTTACGAAGTCACTCGCCGAGGTCAGGCTCTGCGCCGGGTCGTTCGACCGGGACACACCCAGCAAAAACGCCGCCACCATGGACGCCACCTTGAGGAGCCACGCAGCATGAAGACTGACACTCCCTCCCGCACTCCCTCCTGCACTCACTCCCGCACTCCCTCCCGCACTCCCTCCTGCACTCCCTCCTGCACTCCCTCCCGCACTCCCTCCCGCACTCCCTCCCGCACTCCCTCCCGCACTCACACCCACCCCCATACCCTGTTCCTGATTCTGACCCTGGCCGGCGCCCTCCCGCTGCTGGCCCAGACCGTGACGCTCGAGGTGCCCGCCAAGCGCGATGCCGTGCTGGGGACCGCCGCCGCGCCCGTAGCCGCGCCCTTAGCGGCCGACATCCGCCAGACGAAGGAGATGGATGAGACCTCCCAGATCGCCTATCCGGCCCTGGCCGACGACCTGATCAACACCGGCTCGCCGTACCTGGCCTCCGTCGTCCATGAGGACTACACCACGTTCCAAGCCTGCCGCATCGAGGCCCTCAACGACGGCGACCTGGGCCAGAACTCTGCCCAGCCGGGCATCGCGTTTGACTTCGACGGCGCCTGGACCACCACGTTTAGGCTCGATACCGCCAAGGCACCCAAAGGCTATGAGATTCGCGAAATCCGCAGCCTCGCCGGCTGGCTCAAGCACCGAGCCAACCAGAAGTACGAGCTTGCCATCGCCAGCGTAGGCAAGCCGGATGTGTTCGTCTCCCTGGGCCTGGTCGAGTATGCCCCGGACAGCACCTGCGCATCCCGGATCACGCTCAACAAGGAGAACGGCCCCCTGGCCACCGGCGTCGCGGCGCTGCGCTTCCGCTTCATGCCGCAACGCGCCGGAGTGCAATCCGAGACCGCCTACCGCGAAATCGACGTGCTCGGCGCGCCCCTGCCCTGAACCCTGACCCCATGACCTCACCCTGGAAGACTCTCATGGCCGCTTTGACCCTGGCTCTCGCCTCTCCGCTCGCCACCACCGCCGCGCCACACGCGAAGGCCCCGGCGCCTGTCGTCCACACGGTTTGGCTCCGTGTCCCCGATGTGAACGGCTCCTACACCATCCCCTACATCCAGTCGTCGCCGGACCTGGAGATCAAGACGGCATTCACGGACCCTGCCGTGGTCGAGGCGAAAGTCGAGTTACTGCTGGGCAACGCGGCGCAAGGAGCTGTCGTTCATACCACTCCGGCGGCCCCGACGGCCCGCTTTCCCGCCCTGGTGCCGGCTGAGTATGCCGTCAGGATCACAGGCCTGGATGCCGACGGCGCCGTGATCTCCGAGGACCGGCATGAACGCCTCGCCGTCGGTACGGTCATCGCCGCCCTCGGCGACAGCATCACCGAGGGCTACCACAGCCAGTGGTTCTGGCGCGACAACCTGGACCTGACCCCAGCTGCCTTTCCGCCGGACGCCGTTTCCAAGGACCTGCGCAACTATCCCCAGTACACGCCGACCACCTCGTATCACCGGCCCGAGGTCAACACCTTCGCCAGTTGGATGCCGCACCTGAACGACCTGCTGACGGAGGCGTGGCAACGACCGGTCTTCATCGCCAACGAGGGCTGGGGCGGCTTCACCACCGCCAACTATCTCAAGCTGATGCACGACCCCGCCTGGCAGGAACGCCTGCGGCTGCTGAAGCCAACCGTGTGGCTGCTCCATCTGGGCGTGAACGACGAGCGTTACAAGGTCAGCGCGGCCGATGTCGGCGCCAACCTCGCCGCCATGGTCGACATCCTGATCAACGACTACGCCGCCATTCCGGCCCACATCTACATCAGTCGGCCCTGCTACGACTACGCGCCCGGCGCCGCGCCGATCCTGGAGGCCTACATCCTGCAGATCGACCAGCTGATCGCAGCCAAGGGCATGAGCCACGGCCCGGACTTCTTCAAGGCCTACGCCGTCGACCAGGAGAAGCTCTACGGCGCCGATCCCGTGCATCCGAACCTGACCGGCATGAAGCTCATGGCCGAACTCTGGGCGGCGGCACTGACGCGCTGAGCGCTGCGCTGCTCCGAGCCCCAGGCAGCCGGCCTCGGCAATCACGGAGAAGCCGTGAAGACCTCGCCACCGACATCACGCCAGCCCTCCGGCGCTCTCGAGGTCACGGCTTCTCGACCTGCCAGTTGGCCGCCAGGGCGGCGGCGGTCACCCTCTCCAGGTCACCGTTTTCGCCGCGACAAGGGGGATGGCTTGACCTGGTGCGGCGGCGCCGTAACTGCGGCTGCCTTCTCACTGGCGGGCTCAGCCACTAGCGGATGCTCGCGGGCGCCTTCGACCTCGATGATGGGCCAGGAAGCACGCAGGCCGTCCGCATACGGCCCAATCTTCTCCAGCGGAATCGGCTTGAACCCTAGCTTCAGAGCCGGTGACAAGGACCGCAACCGGTAGTCGTCACGACGCGGGTCGTGGAAGAGCGGGTCGGCCACCCGCGAATGCGCGTCGCGCCCCAGCTTCTGCCAGGCGGCCCACTGGTCCTTGGGGTCCACCTCGGCAAGGCCAACGGTTACAGGCCCGCCAGCATTGAACACGCAGTTGTAGTCGAACTCGTTGTGGTCGAAGTTCACGGTGGACAGCCGGTAGAGCGGCGCCTTGGCGCTGTCGTAGCAGATGATATTGCGACGAAAGACGTTATTGGCCATGATCTTGCCGTCTGGAAGAATCGCCTGTTCGGGGCCGGTGTCCAGGTGGCGCATCCCCTTCCAGGCAGGCTGATCCTTGACCATGTTGTAGCCCTCGATCATGGTCTTGAGATGATCGAGCCAGTGACGCGGCTCCTTCTCGGTCCAGCCCTGGTAATGCACCATGTCGTCGCGCCCACCCACCAGAATGTTGTTCTCGATGATGTTGTCGCGCGCATTGTGCAGCATGACCAGTCCAGTCGGGCAGCGTACCACAAGGTTACCGATCACGTCCACCCCGCCGGCGTTGTCATCGAGGTACACCCCCCGGGCGAAGTACGGCGAGAGCCAGCGCCCGCGGCTGTCGCGCCCATAACCCAGGATGTCGTGGATATAGTTGTAGCGGATGACGGTGCCGCGCGAGCTGATCCAATCACGCCCGCCGGTATACACCGCGCCGGTATCCTCGGTCTCCAGGCTCACGTGCCGAATCTCGTTGTACTCGAGCAGCAGATTGTTGCCACTGAACATGATGCCCATGCGCGGTCCATCGTGGATCAGGTTGTGCGTCGCCTTCAGCCCCACCCCGTTCATGTCGATGCCGACGCCCTGCTTGAACTCCTGCCCCACGTGATGGATGTAGTTGTTGTCTGCCACATTGTTGGCCGCGGTGAGGGTCTTGCGGTCGCCGCCGGCCAGCGTGATGCCATGCCCGCCGGTGTCGTGAATGTCGCAGCCGACCACGCGGTTGTCGGTGCCACTGACGCTCACCGCCGAGAGCTCCCAGCCCCAGCGACCCACGGTGTTGCGGATGGTGCAGCCGGCGATGACGCAGTGGTCGCACCCCGCCAGCACCACGCCGTTCCCATTGCTGCCCTCAATGATGAAGCCCCGCAGCGTGACGTAGGCTGCCTTGTCCAGAGAAACAAGGGTCTCCAGTACCGGCATGGAAACACTGCCCACCCGCAACGGCGCCGGTGGCCAGAAATAGAGGGTGCTCGTCTCCGGATCAACGTACCACTCCCCCGGCGCATCCAGCGCCTCAAAGACGTTGCGTACGTAGTAACGGTCGCCCGGCCGGATGGCATATGAACAGTCGGCCGCCAGCGTCACCGTCCGCGCCTCGCGGTCCACCGCGGCGATCGGAACGATGTTGTTCCACCAGTTGAAGCGCGGGAAGATGAAGACCTCGGCCTCGGTCGGGCGCGCCATCTTGGGCAAGTCGCCGGCCTTGTAGTGCAGCGTCCGCTTGTCATCGCCGGGCTGGTCCCCGTATAGGTCCACCAAGGTTCCATCCACGTAGCTCCAACCGCCGCCATAGGGGTTCTGCGCGTCGAAGTTCGGGCTGCGGGCCAACGGCTGCCGCACGCCGTTGAAGAACAACTGCCGGAAAGCGATGCCCTTGAGGCCTTGGGCGCCGAGGTCGGCCTTGAGGATGCGTCCTTGGTGCGGCACCAAGCCGCTGATCGTGCGGCCGCCCAGCAGGATTGGCTTCTCGCGGCCGTAGGCGCGGTAAGTCACCGGAGCCTCGGTCGTGCCGGAATCCTGCGCCTCAAGCGTGAATGTCTGCGCCAGGGCGTAGGTCCCGCCGCGCACGGCCACCATAGTGCCGCCCCGCGGCAGGGCCCCAGCGTCTCTGAGCTTGCGGACCTCATCCCGAGCCCGTTCAAGCGTGGCAAATGGGCCGTCGGTCTGCTCAGCATTGGGGTCCGGCAGCCTGCCGGACCAGCCATCATTCCCACGAGTAGCCACGTAGCAGGCCGCCACGGTCTCGGGCGCCACCGCCGGCTCCGCGCCAGGCGCCGAGGTCGGACCGCGCCCGCCAAACCCCAACCCTGCCAGGACCGCCACGCCCGCCCACCACCTCCGAGACCTGCGTCGAGTTTCCATGCTCATCGTCTCTCCGAGAACTTATCCACCGGCCGCGCCGGGGCGCCCAACCGGCGGGGCGCAACCGCACTCTCGCCCACCCCGACGACCCAGCACACGCAAGCCAAACGCCCAGATCCGAGGCCACCCGGGCCCGCACAACCCTTCACCACCGGCCTACTCTACCCTCTCCCTGCCGGAACACAGCTGTCACGGCCAGCATGGGTCCAGGTCTGTTTCAAGAAACGACCGCCGTCGTACCGCCGACCGTGAAAGCGGCGTCGACGGGCCGCGGCCGCGGCCCTCTGCCGCGCGCACTCCACCCCGCGCGTCGGCCAGGTGGACTGCGTGTGGCAAGGTCGCCGGCGGCGACCGCGACACCGCTTTGGCTTGACGCCTGTGTCCTGCCTGACGGCGGGTGTTGCGCCGCCCAGCCCGGTTTCTTGAAACAGCCCCAGCATGGGTCCGGAACTCACCCCCAACATGGCACATTAGTGTACTTATGCGAGTATCTATAGCCATTTCTGTACCTTAGCCCGATCCCCCGCTCGCTCCAGGGAGGGTACAGGCCAACCCTCTCGCTGCTTTGCTGAAATTGCACCGCATTGCGAGAGAGTCTGTTGTGTATTCTTGATGAGAACGTGGCACCGCGTTTGCGAAAGGGCTTCCCGTCGGCAACGGACAGGGGCCTCCATAGGCCTGGCCGGTAGAGCTGATGGCGGCGCCGGGCTCGGCCCGGAGTTGCGCCGGACAACCCCAGCCGAGGCAGGACAGGAGAAAGCAGGATGAGTGAATCACTGGAGAGAAGCGTGGCCATCGTCGCCGCCGCCATGGCGCTAAGCGCCGGGGTCACGGTGGGAGTGGCCGCCGAGAAAACCCTTCCCGTGGACCTGAAGATCGGAGCCGACGCCGTAAGCAAGTACGTCTGGCGCGGTCAGCTTCTGACCGACGACCCCGTGTTCCAGCCCACGGCGACGGTGTCGTACAAGGGTCTGAGCCTCAACCTCTGGGGCTCTTTGGACATGACCGACATCCACGAGACCTCCGGGCACATCTGGCGCCTGCAGGAACTCGACTACACCCTCGCCTACGCCTACAGCCCCCTCGACGGCCTGGACCTGCAGGCCGGGGCCACCGCCTACACCTTTCCGGGCACCACCTTTGCGAGTACCACGGAAGTCTACGCCTCGGCGGCCCTGAGCAAGGTGCTCCTGGCGCCGACGCTGACGGTGTACCGGGACATCGACGAAGCCGACAGCTGGTATGCAAACGCCGGGGTGAGTCACACCTTCGCGTTCACCGAAAAGCTTGGGCTGACCCTGGGGGCAGGTCTGGGCTGGGGCGACTCCCATTACCACGATTACTACTTTGGCGACCGCCGCAACAGCCTCTCCGATCTGCTGCTCTCCTCGAGCCTGAACTACGCCGTCAACCAGAACCTGTCCCTGTCCCTTTACCTCAAGTACTCGGACATGGTCTGCGCCGGCATGCGCCAGGCGGCTCGGGGCACCTACGGCGACGCCGATGCGGTATTCGGGGGAGTAAACGCCACGCTGGCGTTCTGAGACAAGAAGTAGACCACAACCCAGGAGACCCTGCGATGACTCAAAGCTTACGAATGATGACCCTGGCCGCGCTGCTCTTCTGCACCGCTTGGCTGTCGTACCCCGTACAGGCCGAGGGCACCGCGCCACCCACGCCCGACTCGGTGGGCTACCCACCCGGGCTCAACGCTGGCACGGCCGCCGACCTCACCTGGCCCGTGCCCGCTGACCTCAACGCGCCGACTCCGGCTGAGGTGGTCCAGAATGTGGCTCACAACAAGATCTCCATTAACCTACTCTGGACGCTGGTTGCCGCCTTTCTGGTGATGTTCATGCAGGCCGGGTTCGCCCTGGTGGAGACCGGACTTTGCCGCGCCAAGAACGCCGCCCACGTCATGACCAACAACTTCCTGATCTACCCGTTGGGCATGCTGGGATTCTGGATCTGCGGCTTTGCCATCATGTTCGGCGGCTACTGGAACGGACCGGTGCCCATTGGCTGGCAGCCGACCCTCGGGCAGGGCCTGCAACTGCTGAACCACGAGTTCACCGTCACCCTCTTTGGCAAGCCCTTCGGCCTGTTCGGGCACCAGGGCTTCTTCCTGAACCTGTCCACCTTCGATACCTCGATCCTGGCCATGTTCATCTTCCAGATGTGTTTTATGGACACCACCGCGACGATCCCCACCGGGGCGATGGCCGAGCGCTGGAGTTTCAAGAACTTCATCGTCTACGGCTTCTGGGTCGGCATGTTCCCCTACGCCGTGTTCGGTAACTGGGTATGGGGCGGCGGCTGGTTGGCGCAACTCGGCCAGAACTTCGCCCTCGGGCACGGCCACGTTGACTTTGCCGGCTCGTCGGTGGTGCATCTCTGTGGCGGCATGATCGCCCTCGCCGGGGCCTACGTGCTCGGCCCGCGCCTGGGTAAGTTCGGCCCCGACGGCAAGCCCCGGGCAATCCCTGGACACAACATCGTCTATGTCATCCTGGGAACGTTCATCCTGGCGTTTGGCTGGTTCGGTTTCAACGCCGGCTCGACCTTGGCCGGAACCGATCATCGCTTTGCCATCGCGGCGGTCAACACCATGTTAGCCTCGGCAAGTGGGGCCTTCATCAGTTGCCTGGCCATGTACAAGATCACGGGCAAGCCGGATCCGTCGATGATGTGCAACGGCATGCTGGCGGGCCTGGTCGCGATCACGGCCCCCTGCGCTTTCGTGAGTC
The DNA here is from genome assembly GCA_903834675.1 of uncultured Victivallales bacterium. The sequence continues at coordinate 7,630 of CAILKC010000475.1, forward strand.
CCAATGCGGCCCTCCTCATTGGCGCGATCGCCGGGGCCCTGGTCGTGGCGGCGGTGTATTTCTTCGAGCGGGTCATGAAGCTTGACGATCCGGTCGGCGCGCTCTCGGTCCACGGCGTCAATGGAGCCTGGGGCATCCTGAGCGTCGGCCTGTTCGCCAATGGCTCCTACGGCGCGGGCTGGGGCGGGGTCCACAAGCTGTTTAAGGATGGCATCGTGCAGGTCATCAACAACGACGGCACCGCGGCAACCGTCAAGAAGTTCAACGACCTGGTGGCGGCCGGCTGGACCGACCAAGGCGTCACCGGCGCCTTCGGCAAGTTCTTCGGCGCTGCCACCAACGACGGGTCGCAACTCGGAGCCCAGATCGTCGGGACGCTCTCCTGCATCGTCTTCGTCGGCCTCTTCGCCCTGGCGTGGTTCAAGTTCTCGAACCACATCTTCCCGCTGCGGCCGCGCCTGGAAGACGAGATTGCCGGCCTCGACGTTACCGAGATCGGGGCCGAGGCCTACCCGGACTACCAACTCACCGACAAGTCATCACCCTTGGGCTGACCCGAGACTAAGGAAAGGAGATCGTCCGTGAAACTGATTATCGCCTACATCCAACCCGCCCGCCTGGGCGCGGTCAAGCAGGCACTGTTCGCCTGCGAAGTCCACAAGATGTCCGTCATGAACGCCGTGGGCTGCGGTCAGCAGAAGGGGTACACCGAGACCTACCGCGGCAACATCACCGAGGTCAACCTGCGGCCCAAAGTCCGCATCGAGATCGCCGTCAACGAGGGATTCGTCAAGCCGACCGTAGAGGCCATCATCAAGGGCGCTCGGTCGGGGAACATCGGCGACGGCAAGATCTTCGTGGTCGACCTGGGCGAGTGCATCCGCATTCGCACCGGTGAGACCGGCTCGGAGGCCATCGGCTAACCCTCACCCCCCAGGCACGCGCCGCCGCCGGCGGCCGTGCCCGGGGGGTGTTCCTGTCGGCAAGCTCACGAACCCCCTCGCGCCGCGCCACTGCGGTCCCCGGCCGCGTCGAGACCCTCGGCATACTCGCGGATCCGCAGCACCGTCTCCGGGTCGGTCTCGTACGGCAAGGCGCCCGTGCCCAGGCAAACTCGCCGACGGCCACGGACCAGACCGGCGATGCGGTCCACCTCGGCCCGCACCCGTTCCCACTCACCCGCGGCCACGATGTCCGGCCGCATGTTGACCCTGACCATCACCTCGGGATGCGCTGCCATGATGTGCAGGAACGCGGCTTGGTCCGTCTCATTGGGCGCCGGGCAGATGACGTAGCCAGTCCCCGTCGCCAGGAGGTCAGGCAGAATCGGCGTCGTGTCGCCGCCCATCACGCAGGGCACCCGCGTGCCGGTCACCGCCGAGGCGCCTTCGATGGCCGCCTTCAGCGCCGGCAGTTCCACCTGCCGAAACAGAGCCGGCGACAACAATGGCGGAGCCGCCGCACTCTCAAAAAAGGCAACCCCTAAACCCGCCGCGACAATGGCGCGGCAGAACTCCATCTGGCCCGCCACCACCTGCAACAACGCCTGGCGCGTCTCGAGGGGCCGCAGATACGCCTCGCACAGCAACGTCTCAAAGCCCAGCACATTGGCGGCGATGGAGAACGGCCCGGCTACAGGAATGCGCACATCAGCCTCGGGGAAACGCTGCCGCAGCCGCCGTCCGACCTCCAGCACCAGCGGGATACGACCCGCCAGCGACGGATCAAACGCCGGCAAACCGGCCATCGCCTCGAGCGACTCACAGCAGTGGCCCGTCACCGCGGGAATGCCATCGCCATCGGGCTGGCCCACCACCGCACCGTAGGCTTCCGCTTCGAGGTTGTAGATGTCAACCCCGACCACCACGGGCCGGTGCCGGTAGAGCCGATACGCCTCCGCCTGGCCGGCAAACAGTAACTCCGCGTCGCGGGATACCTCCCAAGGGCGCCGCCCAAGCAGCCGGGCACAATGCTCGTAAACAGAAGGAGAGAAGTCCACGCTGCCTCGCTTTCTACCGGGTCCGTATGTGTCTATAGAATGCACATTCAAGCGCCTGCAAGCAAGCGACGACCGGCCCCAGCGCTAACCGTCAAAGCCGGAGCCTGAGCCGCATCGGCGGGCCAACGCCCGCCAGGACTTCAACCACGCGACGATGACCACACGTCGCGGGTTTGGCGCTGCCCCCCGCATGGTCTCCCCGGAGCCCGCGCTGCCAAGCCCGTTCCGGGCGGGTTCGCGGTATTCCCCCTCCCTTGGAGCCCGCGCTGCCCAGCCCGTTCCGGGCAGGTTCGCGGTATCCGCCGTCTGCAAGACCCCCGCCCCCGGAGCCCGCGCTGCCAAGCCCGTTCCGGGCGGGTTCGCGGTATTCCCCCGCCCCTGGAGCCCGCGCTGCCCAGCCCGTTCCGGGCAGGTTCGCGGTATCCCCTGGCCGCCCTGGAGCCCGCGCTGCCCAGCCCGTTCCGGGCAGGTTCGCGGTATCC
>CAILKC010000476.1 GCA_903834675.1 uncultured Victivallales bacterium
ACCTCGGTGCGAAGGTAGGGTAGATGGCTCGCCCCTACAGGGCTCAAACCCATAACCATTCTATTCCCAGGGCGTTGCCCTGGGCTGGTATGGCAGCGCGCCTTCAGCGCTTCAGACGGACTCTCTTATTGCACAGGTCGCCATTTCCCGGGATTTGCGAGATTCGGCTGCGGCCTTCACGAACTTGATGCGTTACCCGCAACGTGGACGGAACCACTCCGTGCCACGCGCGGGGTATATCTTCTCATTCACCGTCCTTTGGGAGCGCAATATGTGGGTTCGGCGACGGGAGACGATGGGTTCCTTGGCCGGTGGCGTGGGTACGCAGACGGGCACGGCGGCACCCCCAGCCGCGGAATTCGCGGGTTCGCCTCTGCCTCTTCAGCCCCAAAGGGGCGCCATCCCTTCTGCCTCTTCAGCCCCGAAGGGGCGCCATACCTCAGCCCAGGGCAGCGCCCTGGGTACCGGGCATACCCCAGATTCTCAGCCCCGAAGGGGCGCCATACCTCAGCCCAGGGCAGCGCCCTGGGTACCGGGCATACCCCAGATTCTCAGCCCCGAAGGGGCGCCATACCTGGCCGCGCGGTGCCCATGGACTGTCGGTATGCCGCCCCGGCAGGGCTCAATCTCGTTTTGGATTCCATTCCCAGGGCGCTGCCCTGGGCTGAGGAATGGCCGCGCTTTCAGCGCTCCGCGGAGTCTGGCATTCGCGACACGTCCCGCCGGCAGTCTCCCCCAAGAGTCAAGGGACCCGTTCTGCTCGCCGGACGCGGAGACGATCGAAACAAAAACCCTACGGAACTGACCTGCGCCCCTCGCACAGCGTCCACCGTTGGACTCCCGCACTCCCGGCGGTACTTTCAGGATCGGAGCTGCGGAAACGACCCCTGGGTTGAGCTGACAGGACACCTCATGGCAACCGCAAACAGACCCGCCGCCGTAAGCCCCGCCACCACCATCCCGAGAGTCGAGGGCTTCCCTGACCCGACCGTCTGCGCCGTCTGCGCTGGCGTACCGGTCTACGCCTACGGCTACACGCACGTGCTGGCGGCAAGCCCAGACCTGGTCGAGTCGGCCAGCCTGCAAGTCGGGAACACGACGCCGCTGCAGAAGCTGCGCTTGAAGAAGAGCGCCGAGATCGGCTTCAACCAACTCGGCGGCACGACCCCAAGGATGCCGCGCACGCCCGCCAACGACTATCGGCCGCTCGAACCAGTGCATCTTATCGATGGCGATCCGACCACCTGCTGGTCAAGCCGCAGCGTGGCGCAGCCGGAGGCGGAGCCGGCCTGGATACGGATCGATCTGCCGGTCGAACGGCCGATCTCGCGCGTCACCCTGCGCAAGCGGGTCCCAGGCGCACCTCGCAACCTGGTCGGCTCCATGTCCCCGGACCAGGGCGCGGTGGAAGTGGGCATGGGCATGCCGGGGGCGCTCACCGTCCAGGTTAGCCGGGATGCCATGAACTGGGAAACGGTCTTTGACGGCGAGAGCGGCGACACCCCCGACCGGCGCGAATTCGTCTGCTCGTTCCCCGCCCGGCCCGCCAAGCAGATCTGGATCAGCGGACGGCGGCTGGCGCGCGTCGAGAACTGGCACTTCGCCTTCTCCATCGCCGCCGTCGAGGTCGCCGACTCGAGCGGCGCCAACCTCGCCCTCGTCAGCCGCGGAGCCGGCGTCACCGTCAGCTCCACGCTGCACTCGTTCGGCCAGACCCGCGAAGAGCACCACCTGCTCTGGCCGCTGTTCACGGATCTTGGGCTGAAGTGGGCCCGCGTCGGCTACCACGACGACCCGATCAACTGGCACTGGGTCGAGAAGGAGAAGGGCAAGCTGGCGGTGGACCCCGAGGCCGATGCTGCCATCACCTATCTGGTCGAGCGCGGCGTCGACATCGTGCTGGCGCTGGGTTTCGGCAACCGGCTCTACACTCAGGAGGACCCGTCCCGCCGACTGCCGCAGCTCTGGGAGTGGTACTACGAGAACCCCGCGCCGCCGGTCACTCCCGTAGCTCTCGCCGCCTGGGGCCGCTACGTGCGCTTCATGTGTCGGCAATTCCGCGACCGGGTGAAGGTGTTCGAGATCTGGAATGAGTGGAATATCCCGGTCTATTGGGGCGCGGCGCCCGACCTGGACCACTACCTGGCGCTGGCCCGCATCGCCATCCCCATCATCCGGGAGGAATGCCCCGAGGCGCAGGTGATGCTCGGCTCCGTCGCGGGTTTCTGCTCCGGCATGGCGAGGCAGGGAGCCGAGGCGCTGCGGCAGCAACCGGGGCCCCGTCTGTTCCTGGGTGCGGTCCAGGCGCTGGCGCGCGACGTCGATCTCATCGGCTGGCATCCGTTCTACCAGACTGACTCCGAGGCGCCGGCGGTCCGCGAGTACGTCGCCGACATCCGTGCCTTCCGGCTCTGGTGCGAGGCGCAGGGCTTCCACGGCGGCTACCTCGCGAGTGAGTACAACTGGGGCGCCAACTACCCGCTGCCGGCCAAGCCGCACTGGTGGGGCGCCTGTGTCTGCAGCGAGTTGCAGAAGGCGAAGTACGTGGCCCGGCTCTCGGTCCTGCACACCGCCCTCGGCATCGGCTCGTTCTTCTGCGAGGTCTGGGGGAACCCACTCTACCCCCTCGATCTCTCGCTGCTGCGCCGTGCCTTCAACGCCGACCCGATCACGCCGTTGCAGCCGCAGGCGGCCTACTACGTGATGCGAAACCTGGCCACGGCACTCGATGGCTACCAGCCCGCCTGCTTCGAGCATGCTGAAACCGGGGTCCCGGCTGACCTCGAGGGACACGCCATGGCACGCCCGGGCGAACTGGCTCTGGCGCTCTGGCTGCCTGGGCCAGCCGTTGACGACTGCGCCGGGACCCCGGCCGACCTCCGTGTCCTCGGAACCTTCGCCCGCGTGAGCGCCTACGACTGCCTCACCGGCCTCGAACAAGACCTGCTCAACGAGGTTGTCAACGGCAGTACCCTCGTGCGCGGCTTGATCGTGAAGGACTACCCCATGCTGGTCCGCTTCGCCGGAGGCAGGGCGCCTTGAGAACGTGAGAGCGTGAGAACGTGATGCTCTCCCTGGAGGCAATGCTCATGACGACTTCGACAGCGGCACCTGACGACCGGGTTCTTCGCGCCACGGCGACCCCCGCGACCTCCGAACCGCCCCCGCGGGTCGACTTTGCCTACGCCTTCGCCACCCCGCACCGATTGACGGTGGCCCTGCCCGACAGCAGCGCCAAGACGCTGCTCGATCTGCAACCCGGCTTCCTGCGGCTGGCGTGGACTTACGACGACCTCGTCAACAAGCCGCTGGCGACCTTCATGACGCCGAAGACCGAGTGGGAGGTCCAGCTCAAGCCCGAACTCGATGGCCAGCCTTTTGCCGAAAGCCGCTGGACCCGCGTCGAAGGCTGGCTGCCGGTACTGGAAAACACCTACAGCACGGCGCTGACAAGCATGCGCCTGGAGGTGGTGGCCGGGCGGACGGCGGCCATCGTCCGGGTCGAGGTGCGCAACTCCGACCAGGCGCCGCACCGCGTCGCCCTGCGCTGTACGAAGGCCGGCCTGGGCCATAACCCGGCCTGGGTGCAGCCGGAGTGGGACCGCGACGTCTTGATCGCCGGCTGGGGCGACCGGGCCGACCGCATCGTCGCCTTCGCCCTGGGCGGCGACACGATGCCGGTGCTGGGGCCAACGACTCTGTGCCTCGCCTGGGACCTCGATCCCGGCCAGAGCCGCGTCGCCTGGGTGGTGCGCCCCCATAAGGCCTACCAGTCGATCCTGCCCGTCCTGCGTCGACACGACTGGGCCGCCGAATTCGAGCAGGGCAAGACGGCCTGGCGCGAGTGGATCGGCCGCGCTGCCCGCATCAGCCTCCCGGATGTCGGCGTGCAGAATGCCTTCTACGCCGCGCTGGCGGATTGCTTCGTCATGCGCGAGCCCGTGGCGCAGGGCTACATCGCAGCCTGCCCCGGCACCGAACTCTACCGCGCGCCGAACTCGTTCGAGGCCGCGGTCCTGGCCGTTCTCCTGGATCAAAGCGGACTGCACGAAGAGGCCGCCATGGGCTACCAGATGTGCCTTGGCCTACAGGGAGCGGACGGCAACTGGAACGACCCCGAGGGCTGGGGGCATTACATGTGGGCCGGCGCCGGCTTCAAGTCGTGGGCCGTCATGCAGCACTACCGCTTCACCGGCGACCAGGGCTACCTGGCCGCGGTCTACCCGCGGATGCTCGCCAGCTCGCGTTGGCAGGAGCGTCAACGGGCCCGCATGCGGGTCCTGATAAACGGCGAACAGCCCCTGACCTACGGGCTGCTGCCGCGAGGCATGGGTGACTGCGGCCTCATGGGCGAAGACGGCAGTATGTATGGCATCTTCCTGCCCCACAATCTCTGGGCCGTCTATGCCGATGCGCTGGCGCTGCAGGCGGCTGAAATCCTGGGGCAGACCGCGGATCTGACCGAACTGCGGCGCAACCATGATACCGCGCTGGAGGACCTGCTCGCGGCGCTGGACCGCGGCGCCATCGCTGGGGATGGTTACCGTTGGATCCCTGGGGTGCCCGGACACACCTGCGGCAGCCGCTGGGGCACGCTGAATGCGGCGACGCCATGCCGCATCCTGCCCCCAGAACACGAGCTGATCACCGGGACCATCCGCCAGATCGAGTCGCGCATCAGCCCCGGCGGTATCCCGGTCCACACCGGCTGGATGAAAGATGGGATGTGGGTAGCCATCACCCTCGACAACCTGGCCGAGGTGCTGTTGGCCCGCAACCAAGGCGACGCCGCAATGGGCTACCTCTACGCCACCCTCAATCATGGCACGCCGCTCTACTCCTGGTGCGAGGAACGCGGCCAGGAAGCCGGCGCCAAGGACTGCTCCGGCGATCGTCAGCATCTCTGGACCCCGATCGCGGTCGGGCGTTTCCTCCGGGATGCGCTGGTGCTGGAGGACGGCGAGGTCCTGCACCTGGCCCGCGGCAGCGCCCGGCACTGGCTTGGCAGTGGCCAGTCTTTCGGCGTGCAGAGCCTGCCTACGCACTTCGGCCGGGTCTCCTACGAGCTGCGCTACGACGCGCCAGCGGCGCGCCTCAGCGGCTTCATTGACCTCGCCTTAGGCCATGCCCCGGTGCTGGTCCTGCATGCCCGCCTGCCCGCCGGACTGAAGCTGATCTCACTCACGGCCGCCACCGCAGGCGCCGTGCTTAGCCCTGACGGCACGGTGATCGAGTGGCGCAACCTCAGCGGCAGGGTGCGCTTCGAGGCGGTAGTTCGGTAACCCCCTGCATCTACGTCAGCGGCGTGGATGCGCAGCATTCGGTGGAAGGCGTGGTCTTCGACAATGTGATCCGCTTCGGGGAGCTTCTTTCCCTGAACTCGTCCGACGTCATCATCGGTCCCCATACAAGCGGCATCACCTTTCTGGCAAACGCCTCACAGGCGTCCCCCAGGACGCCAAAGCGGTTAGAGGTTTAGGCGGTAGGCGGTTAGGTTCTGCATCCGGACATGTTGCGTTTCCGAATTCGCGGCTCAGGGTTGTAGCCTAACCGCCTAACCGCCGAACAGTCCCTTCCGGAGAGCACCAGATGAAATGCATCGAGAGTCGGCTGGGCGATGTCGGGGTTCTGCGCTTGGAGTTCCTGGCCGACAGGATTGTCCGAGTGCGCCTGGACCCACGGGGGCACTTCACCGACAGCAGCTTGAACCGTTACGGCTTCATCCAGCCGACGGCGGGCGAGGGCCCCGCTTTGGAGATTACCCCGGGCCGGGCAACGACCCCGGCCATGAGCGTCCAGTGGGGCAACGACTGGCATCTGCGGATCTCCGACCTGCACGGCCAGCCTCTGGTCTGCATCGAGGATTGCCAGGTGGCCGCCGCGGGCTCGACCGTCCGCCTCACGGCTCACCCCGACGAAGACTGGGTGGGCTTCGGCGACCAAACCCGAGACCGCCTCTACCACCGCGGACACGTGGCTGATTGCCACGTCCGCAACGTCAAGTCCTACGCGCCAGTGCCGTTCTTCATGAGCACCGCGGGCTATGGCATCCTGGTCAACACAACCCAGCGCATCGTCTTCGACCTGGCGGCGGCGGATTCGCAGGCGGTGGCCTGGCGGGACGGACGCCAGACCATCGACTTCTACGTGTTCGTGGCGCCCGACTTCCGTAGCCTGCTCGATCTCTACACGGAGCTCACCGGCCGACCCCGCCTGCCGCCGGAGTGGTCCTTTGGCCTCTGGTACATCTGCCGTACCCAGGCCAACGACTACGAAGCGGTAAACGACGCCGTGAACTTCCGTCGCGAGGGGATCCCGTGTGATGTCATCGGCCTGGAACCCGGCTGGATGGAGAAGAACTACGACGGCTCCACCACCAAGGAATGGAGCAAGACCCGTTTTCCGATTCCGTCCTACTGCCAGACGGGCCCCCACAACTTCTTTAACGCCCTCAAACGCATGGGCTTCCACCTGGAGCTCTGGCTCTGCTGCGACTACGACCTCTCCTACGAGGCCGAGCGCCGCATCGGTCAGGCAACCCCGGTCGACGAGAACACCCGCAATGCCGGGTTCTTCCAGCATGACGCCGAACAGGATGCCCATTTCAGTGCGCCCATGTACGCCGACCGCATCACCCGGCGCGACGAGGCCTGGTTCGAGCACCTGAAGAAGTTCGTCGATCAGGGGGCAGACTTCTTCAAGCAGGATGGCGCCTACCAGGTCTTGGATCATCCCGACCGGCGCTGGGGTAACGGCATGAGCGACAGCGAGATGCACAATCTCTATCCCCTGCTCTATGCGCGCCAGATGGTCGAGGGCTATGAGGCCCATACGGGCCGCCGCGGCCTGTCTTTCACCCCCAGCGGCTGGGCCGGATTCCAGGCCTGGGCCGGAACCTGGACCGGCGATACCGGCGGCGGCCTCACCACCCTCGGAGCCATGCTGAATACCGCCATCGTAGGCCACAGTTGGTGTACCAACGACATGGAGGTGACCCAGAAGGAGGCGCTCCACTTCGGCTACCTGCTGCCCTGGGCCCAGATCAACAGTTGGAACTACTTCCGCATGCCATGGGCTCAGGGCCGCGAGTTGCTCGAATCGCACCGCTTCTACAGCCAGTTCCGCGCCCGCCTGATCCCCTACCTCTACTCCTGGGCCTGGCAGGCCACCCGAACCGGCTTCCCACTCATCGCCCCACTGACCCTGGAGTTTCAGCACGACCCCGCCTGCCGCGACATCCTGCTGCAATTCCTGCTCGGGCGCGATCTGCTGGTCTGTGCCTTCATTCAGGAGGCCTACTTCCCGGCCGGCCGTTGGCTCGACGTCTGGAGTGGCGCGGTGGTTGAGGGTCCCGGCCGGCGCCCGATCTCATGGCCTTCCCATTGCGGCGGCGGGCTGTACCTGCGCGAAGGCGGTATCGTCGCCCTGGGACCGCTCATGCAGTACCGCGGCGAGAGGCCCATGGACACGCTGGAACTGCTCATCCTTCCCGGCCGCACACCGTCGGAGTTCACGCTCTACGAAGACGACGGCGTCTCCCTGGCGCACCGTCAGAGCGCCTGCGCCCAAACCCCGGTGAAGGTGTCCGCCGACCGGGAGAGCGTCTCCGTCACCCTCGGCGCGCGCCAGGGATCTTTCGATGGCATGTGCCCCCAGCGCACCTGGTTGCTACGCCTTGCCGATCAGGACAAGCCCACGGCCGTACTGTTGGGCTCGACCCTTCTGCCACCGTCACGGTGGTCCTACGACGAAGTCCGCCGGGAACTGCAGATCCCCGACCTCTCGGCCCCGTCGACCATCACCGTCAAGTGCTGACCCCAGCCCCTGCGTGCCGCCACGTTACCGGGGCTTCGGCCGTAGCCCGGCCGCAACCTTCACCCGGCCGGGTCGGGCAGCGTCCAGCCTCGCCGGTAATACTCTTGGCCGAAGGACTCCAGGTGCTCCGGCAGGATGAACATCCCGCCGCAGCGCAGCCGTCGGCCCGAGGCGAGAATGTCCAGCATCGCCCGGCGTACCGAGTTATCCCGCGGGTAGTCTTTGGGGTCTCCGTCATCCCGTCCGAAGATGAAGAAGAGCCCATCGCGACCTCCCGACCGCCAGGGCAGCAGATAGAGTTGCCGCATGAAGGCAGCCAGGTTGGATTGCGGCAGGGCTGCCTCGAGTTCCGGGTTGAAGATCCAGGAGGCACAGACGAAGGCCCTGACCGGTTTCTCCGGAAAGTACTGACGGTAGAAGGCCGTGGCCAGCCGCAGCGACTCCCCGGCCGCGGCCAACGTCATCCCGCCACCGCCGGGAATGTGGATGCCGGGCGCGAAATCCCCCGGTCCAAGGACCCTTTCCCAGTCCCTCAACGACAGGCTCACCGGGCGCTCCGGCAGGGCGCGCCCAGAGGGTGCGATCGGCACACCGGTCACCGTCTGACCATCGTCTCGCAGTTCGGTTACCAGCCGGGCCTCAGCGGGAGCTTGGTCGCTGTAGAGACAGAATCCCTCCTGGTCCAGCAACCAACCGCTGTTGCAGAGGGCCACGATGCGACCGCTGGAGCGTTCCCGGTAGATCGTCCCGAAACTCGTCCCAATCTCCTGGTTCATGTACTCGAAGCGTCCCAGCCGGAACAGCTTGTTGCTCATGTACCAGCCGGTCCAGTACAGTTGCCGACGGTTCAAACCAGGCCGGCCGTCATGCGCCGCCCCGTAGATACCGATGGCCCCGCCCAACCACGAGGCGCAGTCGAGAGCATACGACCCTGGGATACCGGCCTCGCGAAACGCCCGAACCCACTCCGGGATGCCGCTCAGGGCGATCAGCAGGTAGAACAGCCCACCGTTCTCACCGAGACCGGCGGCAGGCTCCGGCCAGTCTCTGAATCTGGACTTCTCCCGGTCGTACTCGCACAGGGTCCGGTGAGCATGCCAGGCGAGTAGCCGCCCCGCCGGGCACCCCGAGAGCTTGGCGGCAACCTCGACCAGCGGCGCCACGACGCGGTCGGGACCCTTGGTCAATGGGTAATAGTGCGCGCAGAACCAGGGCTCCAGAAAGAAGGGCACTCCGCCTGGGCAGGAGGCGAGCGAGCGTTCCCAGTTGGCGCTCACCACCGGCAGACACGATGTCTCCAGACTCAACTCCGCAAACACGTCCTCAAGGCGCATGGATCAGACCTCCTTGCTTGATTACCGCCGCCGGCCTTGCCAGGTGCATCCCCTGGCACAACGTGTAGAGTAAACCGTGATCACGCCGGGTACGAGGCGGCGAGGGCCATGGTTGTGGGGGTCGGCCTCGACCTGCGAGAGGCAGAGCCACCCAACGCCAAGGCAAATGATATGTCAAAGGTCTTCCTACTCGCTCCCTCCCACCTCTCGGCCCCAACCGTGACGCCGCATCTCGGCTGTGCCATGCTGAGTGCGGCGCTGACGCAGCACGGCCATGAGGTTCGCGTCCTCGATTACGCCTACCTGCGGGAAGCCGAACGCGACGCGGACGCCGTCCGCGCACAGCTCCTGGCATTTCGTCCTGACTGTGTCGGAGTGTCGGTCTATACCGCGTCGGTCAGCCTGGCTCGAGAGACCATGCGCCAGGCCAAGGAGCTGCTGGGGGTTCCCATCATCGTGGGCGGCCCACACGCCACCCTGTACCCGGAGGCCATGATCGGGCTGGACTACGTCGACACCGTGGTCACCGGGGACGGTGAAGTGACTCTCCCCCTCGTGGTCTCCGAACCGGCGCGCTATGCCAAACAGATAGTGCAAGGGGGCCAACTCGATATCACAACCCTGCCGACCGCCGACTTCTCGACCTTCTATGGCTCGGAACGCATCCTCATCTATCCCCTCCAGACCAGTCGCGGCTGCCCCTTCAATTGCTCCTTCTGTACGGTCCACACCGTCACCTCACGCCGCTGGCGGCCCCGCGACCTGCAACCTGTGATGGCTGAACTCGATGGCGCACTCGAGCGCCTGCCGCAGATCAGGGAGATCCAGATTCACGATGATTGCCCGACTCTGGATGTGGGACGGTTCAAGGAGCTGCTGCGCCAGGTGGCGGCGCGCCAGACCGCGCGAAAGTTGACCGTGGCCAACATCCGGGCCGACAGCGTCGACGACGAACTGGTGAGCTTGATGCTGCAGGCCGGCTGCGACTCCGTCTGTATTGCCGCTGAGCATGGTAACCCCGACGTCTTCGACCTGATCGGCAAGGCTGAAACCCTGGCAGACATCGAACGCGCCGCGACGACGATCCGCCGACACGGCGCGCGGCTGGGGCTGTGCTTTATCATCGGACTACCGGGCGACACGCTGGCGCGAACCCAAGACTCGATTCGCCTCGCCCGACGCCTGCAGCCGGATTTCGTCTTCTGGAACATGGCGCACCCCTTCCGGCATAGCCGTATCCTGGACTGGTACGAAGCACACGGCGCAACCCTCGGGGACGTGGACGACTACGCCTCCTACGTCGAATCCAGCGTTACCGGTGCGGAACCGATTGTATCGACGCCCGAGTTCACCGCCGCAGAGCGCCGCCAGGCCAAGTTCCAGTGCGCCGTTGCGACGGACCAGTATGACGCGAGCCAGGAGGGTGTTCTGAAGCTGCTGGCGTTGGCCTGTGGGTATCACTGTGTGGCGCTAACCCTCGCCTCGCTGGGCCGAAAGGCCCGCGCCGCGGCCTGGCTCAGGGTCGGCTGGCGCCTGCGCCGCCTGCGCGCTCTGTTCCGTGGACATGGCGGGCGAGCCAGATGATGATGACCTCTGTGGCGGTACGAAACCGCCGACGTAACGCCGTCCCCTCCGTCTGAGGCCGGAACGCCCTTGGCCCCCCTTGCCCGGGCTCGAGGATAGGCATGATGGGAGCGCTGAATGTCGACCTTGGAGCAGGCTGCCGACAGAACAACGGTGGTGATCCCCAGCATCAGGGGGCGCACGCTTCTTGAACGGCTCCTCCCGTCGATCGACCTGCGGCTCGATCAGGTCGTGGTGGTGGAGCAGGGCAGCGAGGACGGCAGCGAGAAGTTCTGCCGTGCTGCCGGAGCCCAGGTCCTGCAAATGGGCCGACAGGCGACCTTCACGGAGGCATGCAATGCCGGCATCCGCTTTGCCATGGAGCGGCAGTCAAGCTATATCTTACTGGCCAATAACGACCTGCAGTTCATCACACCGGTCGCCCACCAGCTCCTCGCCACCTGCCTGGAGAACGGCAGCGTGGGCGCTGCCGCACCCACGCAGGTGATGCTGGCTGGCCTCCGCCCTGAGTGGCTGGCCTACCGGGCCGCCTGGGACCTCTCCAAACCCTCTTTCGGGCATGATATCGAGGGCTCCCTCGGGTGGCCGCGTGACGTCGATGCAGACTTTTGCGAGTTCACCTGCGTCATGGTTCCTGCCGCAGTGTTCCGTGATGTGGGACTTCTCGACGATGAGTACGGCTTCTATCATGAGGACGCGGACTTTGGCTATAGATTGTGGACCAAGGGCTATCGCGCCCTCTACAACCAGCAGGCGCGGGTGTTTCACTGGGGTTCATCCACGGTCAAAACCACCCTGGGTGACCGCAACCGCCAGACACGAATCCGGCATAACCTCAAGCGCTTCCGGAGCAAACACCTGGCCGTGGGCGTCGACTTCCTGCAGGCTCAGGAAATGGGCTGTGCCGCCCATTCTTGGGACGTCATTGTCGACCACTTCACCCGTACCTTCGCGCCGTTGGGATTGCTGCGGTCCGACGGGCCCACGTTCGCCTTGGGGCACCCCGGTCAACTCCCCTCGCGCTACCTGTACACGGTGTGGGAAACCACCGCGTTGCCGGATTCATGGATGGCCCCGCTGCGGCGCTACGAACAAATCTTCGTCTCCTCCGAATGGACGCGACAGGTCTTCCAGGCGGCGGGCTTCACGAACACCCACACGCTCCCGCTGGGAGTCGATCCGAACGTCTTCTGCCCCCATCCTCACCGCTACGAGTTCGGGGCGGAGAAGGTTTTCCTGGTCAACGCCAGGCCGCAGCGCCGGAAAGCCTTGGAAGTCACCCTGGCCGCCTGGCATCGCGCCCGGGCCCTGATGCCTGGCGCAACCCTGGCATTCTTCTGTCCCGGCGACCTCCTGGGTGACGAATGGGTGGGAGAACAGCCTGTCGTCAGTGTTGACGGCAAGTTCTACCGGCGCTGGTACCCAGGGCAGGGCGTGCTGGTGCTGCAACCGCTCAACCCGCTCACCTATGCGGAGATGGCTGACCTCTACCGCGGCAGCCACTGCCTGGTGACCAACTCGCGCAGCGAGGGGTTCGGTCTCCAGGTCGTCGAAGCCATGGCTTGCGGCACACTGTGCATCGTCCCGAACTACGGCGCCACGGCCGAGTTTGTCGAACCCGACGTCTGCCTGCCCATTGGCGGGACGCCGGTTCCGGCAGACTACGCCGACAAGGGCTTCACCGGGGTTGGTGCCTGGTGGGAGCCTTCCGCTGACGACCTCACAGCGCAACTCCTGCGCGCCTACGCCATGCCAGATGCCGAACGTCTGGAGTTCGCCCGGAAGGCGCGCCGCATGGTGACCGCGCGTTACACCTGGCGACAGGTAGCCAGGATCCTCCACAGCCATCTCTCCCGCTTGCAGGGCGCCGCCGATGGCGCCCCGGCGGGAAGCCCCAGGAAACGGTTCTCCTGGCAGCCTCTCTGCCGCGCCTGCCACCGACTTCAGCGTGACCGCCTGGGTCTCGCCTTGACGCACGCCGGGACGGCGCTGCAGACCGCTGGCCAAGTGGTGCGGCGAAATGGTGGGCTCGGCCTGCTCCGCCGCGGCGCAGGTTCCCTGCGACGGCGACTCCTGGCCTGCCTCGGCCTGCTACGCCGAGACTGATTTCCTCTGTGGATCGCCGTTGCTGCGCAGCCTGCAGCGTTACCCTGCCCCCGGGGGAGCCCCGGAAGCCGTACCCGGGGCGCGCGCCAGGGCTATCACTTTCCCGATCAGAGCCTCGGCGGCAGCGTCCCAGTTCGGCCACCGAAACGAGGCCAATCGGCGCCGAAGATGCGGCTCCTGCGCGTAGAACCGGTCCACCGCGGCGGCCAGGCAGGCGGGCTGGTCGAGCGCGAAGTACAGCGGATAGTCGCCCCCTACTTCGCGGAATACGGGGATATCGCTGGCCAGCACCGGCAAGCCCTTCTGCATGAACTCCACCAAGGGCAGGCCGAAACCCTCGACCGTCGAGGCCAGAATGCCGGCGCGGCTGCGCGCTATCGCTTCGACCACAGCGGCGTCCCCCGCATCTTCGCTGATGAAGAAGCAACGACCGCGCTGCGGTGAGGCCCGGAAGCGCTCCAACTCTGCCCCCATGCTCCAGCCCGGCTTGCCGATGAACAGAAGCGTCTCACGGGCCCCCGCTGCCCAACGTTGCGCAAAGGCCTCCAAGACGAAGGCGTGGCCTTTGCGGGGTTCGAGAGTTCCAAGCATGAGAAACACCGGGCCAGCAGTCCATAGGCCGTCCGGCCAGACGGTCGCGCCGAGCCCGGTAGCGGTCGTTCCCAAAGCGGCGGCAAAGTCTGACCCTAGGTGCGAGTAGTCGACGCGCACCGGGTGACGGGCCTGAGGCGAGAGCGAGGCGGCGTAGTCGTTGACCTGTTCCGCCACCGTCGCCGAGATCGCCACCAGACCCTCGGCGGAGGTCAACGCTGCCGTAATGCCGCGAGTAAAGTGTCCGACGGAATCTGCATCGAAGAACTGCGGGTGGGTACAGGGAATCATGTCGTAGACAACCCCGACCAGAGAGACTCCCCGACCACGGCGCCGTTGCGCTACCCCCACCGTGCCGCCCGGCTCCAACGAGTCACCCCAGAAACGGTCCAGGAGCAAGAGCACATCGCCATCGCGCCAATGCACCGGCGGGCCAGCACTGACCTGCGCCAGCCGACGGCGGCGCTGAAGCCGGTACCAGCCCCGCTGGACGCCCTCGTACAGCCGGGGAGACGCCCGCAGCAGCCGCTTCGCCAACCCCAACCAGGACGCGCCTCCGGCCCCCGAGGCGCTCGCTACACCAGACCCGCCAGACCCCGGACGCACCGCCAGCGCCTCGGCAGGATGTAACACCGCGCAGAAGCCGTACGGTCGAGCCACAACAGGCACGATCTCGACTCCGAGCCTGGCGCCCACAGACTCCGCCCGCAGGGCGACGTTGCGCACCACGCGTTGGATGCCCGTGTTCATCCCCTCCTGCAGGCACGTCTGCGTGGTGTCCACCAAAATCCTGCTGCCAGCTCCGTCGTTCACCTCGGCTTACTCCCGGACAGCAAATGGCGGAGTCTGTCCCAGGCCCGCAATGGCCTCGTGAGACGCCAGGAGAGACTGCCGTATATCTGCGCCAAACGCATCTCCGCATCGTACTGGCCCACGGTCACGTAGTCGTCGAACACGTTCGGCGGCGTGGCAAATGCAGCCAGAACCTCGGCATGTTCGGCCGCCACGTAGAAGCGGTTGAGCCCGTCGAAATAGGCCAGGCTATACCTCCCTTTGGCTAGCAGTGGCTCCCATTCCTCGTGGGCCGGCTCCTGCGATTCCGGCCGCGTCGCCTCAACCAGGATCACCCATGGACGAATGCGGCCGAAGTCCGCTCCTGCCAGAACCTGTGCCTCTGCCCCTTCGACGTCGATCTTCAGAAAATGTGGAGCCGTAAGTTCTTGCCGCTCACAGAGGTGAGTCAAAGTGAATCCTGGAACTAGATGGGCGCTAACGACCTTACCTTGGCGCCGATGCCCCTCGGCCACGGTCTGGTCCAGAGTCGAGAGACCGGACTGCGCGATCTCGTACAGCAACAGATCGCCCTGCCTATCGGCGACGGCAACCCGCAGGTTGGTGTCCTCGGGCCGGGCCGCACACAGACGTTCATGCCAGAATGGCACCGGCTCAATGTTGATCCCGCGCCAGCCTCGGTCGTAAAAGGCCCGCGTAACGGACCCCGCACTAGGATCGTTCGCGCCGACATCGATGTACGTCCCCCTGCCGACGTGCCGCAACGCGCGCCATAGCATGACATCCTCGAGATTCTGCGCATGGGAGACAAACGGCATATGGCGTCACCTGCTACGCGGCTGGCTGGGGCTCGATCGACTTCCGGCCTGGACGGCGTCCGGAGTGCCCCATGCCCAGCGGCAAGATAAACCCACGGTGCCGACCGGCAAGCATGGCTGCGGAATCTGCCGGTACTGCCCTGATCCATCCGTGAACCGCCATCAACCACGAAGGCTCAGACGTGCAAACTGAGCACACGCCGGAAATTCATCTCCACCTGGGCGGCAACTTCCGTCAGCGACAGGCCCTTGACCTCGGCAATGGCTTCGAGG
>CAILKC010000477.1 GCA_903834675.1 uncultured Victivallales bacterium
ATGCATGACCGACGGTCGGAGGGGCGCTGCACCGAGAGGCGGCGCACCTGATCGGGCGGGTACGCGTCAAGGGTCTCCAGCAGTGGATCGACAGCCCCCCTCTGGGCCGGAGCCAGGTTGAAGAAGCCGCCGAGGTCGCCCTCGATCTCGATGCCGATCTGCGGCGCGGCGGCAGCCACGAACTGACGCACGTAGCCTGGCAACAGGCGGAAGAACGTCTCGCACTCGATGCTCTCCCGAAGCCGGGGCAGTTCCCGTTTCACGTCACCGCCATCGCCGAACAGGCGGCGCTCGCGTTCCTCAATGGCCTTGACCTGTTCCTTGGTCAACTGGCCGTCGAGTCTCTGGGCCACCACATCGGCACCCTCAACCAAGGCGCTCTCCATGTAGTCCCTGATCGAAACGCCCTGAAAGACGCGGCCAA
This sequence comes from uncultured Victivallales bacterium, assembly GCA_903834675.1. The sequence goes on from CAILKC010000477.1 coordinate 425, forward strand.
TGCAGTCGAAGACCTTATCGGACCTGAGCTGCTTACGGATCTTCTCCAGCTTGTCGAGTAACGTCTTGAGTACTTGACCCTCGCGGGTGGCTGGGGCCACCAGGTTGACGATGACCACCGGGTCGTGCTTCTGCCCGTAGCGATGGATGCGCCCCATGCGTTGCTCAAGCCGGGCCGGGTTCCACGGCACGTCGTAGTTGACCATGACCCAGCAGAACTGCAGGTTGACGCCTTCGGCGGCAGCGTCGGTACAGACCATCAGTCGCGCTCCGCCCGCGGCCGCAGGCAGGCGGAAACGCTCGATCTGTTCCTGACGCTCCGTGTAGTGCATGCCGCCATGGATCTGTGCGATCTGCCCGGTGTAGCCCAGCCCGCCGAGGCGGCGGACCAGGAAACTGAGGGTATCCCGGTGCTCAGTGAAGATCAGCATCTTCTCGTGGGCGAAACGGCTATCCGTGATGACCTCGCGAAGTCTCTGGAACTTCGAATCGGCCCCGGCCTCGTAGACGTGCTGGGCAAGTTGCCGCAAGGCCACCACCTGCTCCCGCTCCGCGATCAGCTCTGCCAGGGACTCGGCGATCACCCCTTGCAGAAGTGTGTCCTCACCCGCCTCGTTCTCTTCACCGCCCTCGCCTGAATTCTCATCGTCCGCTGCCTTGGACTCAAACACGTCGTCGTCTTCCCGGATACGGCGCTGCAGGGTCAACACCTGCTCGATGGTCAGACGGCCAGCCTGGATGTCGTCGATGACCCCGTCCAACTTTCCGACCCGACGCTCGAAGGAACACAGCAGGGCATAGGTCGAGCTGGCGAGGCGCCGCTGGAACACGCTCATGGCCAGACGGGCGGCCGATTGGTTGAGGACCTTTGCCTTGTTGTAGACGTAGCGCAGGTAGTCGGTCGTCTCATCGTACAGACGCTGCTCGCCGGCCTCGCCTGGCGACAACTCATACCCCAGAGTATCACACTGGCGGACCGGGTATAGTGGCTGGCCGTCAAGGCGGACCATCTCCTCCTTGGTACGGCGGATGAAGTACTGCTGCCGGCTCTCGGGAGGGAACTGCTCGAAGGCTTCCACTGTGCTCAGGACCTCGGGTTCGAGGAGCCGCCACAGGGCGTAGTAGGGGTAGTCCTTACCCATGTGGGGCGTGGCGGTCAGCAGCAGCAGGTGGTGTGCGCGCCAGGGCAGTTGCCAGCCCTCGTCGCCCGTGTGGACACCGGCCACGGCCTCCGCCAGCTTGTAGCGGGCCGTCTTGCGCGTGCGCAGGTCGCTGCCACGGTCGCAGGACAGCTTGTGGGCCTCGTCGAAGACAACCAACTCATAGGGCGCAACGCCCGCTTCTTGCAGCCTCGCAAACATCCGTTCACCCGCCAGCGTGTCGACGCTGACGATGACGCGGTCGCTGCCGGGGCCAACGAAGGGATTGGCGCTCCTGGCGTCCTGGCCGCCGACAATCGTGAAGGGCAGGTTGAACAGCACCTGCATCTCGCTCTGCCAGTTGCCCACCAACCCAGCGGGCGGTACGATCAGCACGCG
>CAILKC010000478.1 GCA_903834675.1 uncultured Victivallales bacterium
AGGGATGGCGCCCCTTCGGGGCTGAAGAGGCAGAGGCGAACCCGCGACTTCCGCGGCTGGTGGTGCCGCCGCGAAACCGTAGCGGTGGGATGGCGGATCGAGATTGAAATTGGGATCGAATTGACGGGGGGGGACTCGGACGCTTGTCTCTCGACCCACCACGGCGGGCAGGCCCTCGACCCTCTGCGGTTCTCAGACAAGCGAACCCCTACGGAACTGACCTGCGCCCTTGTTCGGGCTCTCTTGTCTTCTCATATTTCAAAGTAAGGGGGTATCCACTTACACAGAATCGCGCGTCCGATGACCGTGGTCTCTTCTCCCGGTGCAACCTCTGGTACTGCCTTGACGAGCGCATGCGACTCCACGACGACGGCCACCGAGGACGCATCCGTCACGCGGGCGCCGTCTGACGCCTGCGGAGCAACCGCGACATCAGTATGCTCCTGGTCATCTTGTAGCAGACCAAAGCCACAGCCACGAGGCAAATCACAGGGAGAACGATGGCAAGTACGGTGAGCGCAACCCCCAGCGCCAGTTCGAGAGTCGAGATGACCCAGTTTCCAAGACCGCCCGTGGTCCCCAAGGATGCAGCCCGGAGGGCAACCGTACCGCCCTGCACCACCGCGGAGACGCCCCCGCCTGCCAGAGTGGCAAGTGACCATTTCAGCAGGGGAGACAGGTCGCCCACCTGTGACGCCACCATGACCGTTCCCGCCACGATGGCAGCGGGAGTCGCCACCACGTCCATGAGGTGATCAAACCAGGGGATGTAGTACGCGCACACCTCGATCATCGTCGCCGTCGCGAACGCGATCAAGGCCGGCCATGAGCCGATCCACTCAAGACCGGGCGACAAAGGCAGGTGGCCGACCAAGCTGGCGATGCTCAGCCCCAACAGTGGCACAAAGACCCGGAACCCGCACGCAGCACTGAGGCCGATCCCGATCACAAGGCCCATGACGATGTCCATGCCACGATCCTCCAGCGGATGACTATACGCCCCCTCAGAAGTCGCGCATGAAAACCCGAATGTCGACCATCAGCCAAGCGCCCTGCCACGCCTTGTTCTCGATCCGGCCGAAGAGCAGCTTGCCGGCGTCCATCAGCCGGGCCAGGGCTTCATTCTTGGCCCGCGGCACGTAGCCCAGGTGATGCCCCCTCTCATCCAGGATCTTGATGGCCAGCTCATCGTGGGCGTTGTCCGGTTCGCGCTGCAGCGGCAGCATGTCGCCGGGCTTCAGGCTCTCCTCGATGCCCTTCAGGTCGCGGTGACTGGTGCCGGCGATGTGGCACTCGATGAGCATGATCTCCCGGGCGAACGGCTTCAGCGCGCCGTCGAGCTGGAACGACCCGTGGATAAGCGCCAGCAGGGCCGGGTCAATTGGCACTAAGCCATTTCCCATCGATCATCTCCGGTGTGAGGGTTCGCAGGTGCGACTCCAGGACGCGGCGCTGCTCCTGCTGGGCAACGATCTGCGTCTCGATCTCCGCCCGCCGGGCCGCCACCCAGGCGTCGTCCTCCAGTTTCGCCTGAAGGCTGAAGGGAGGCCGCTGCCGGAGTTCGGCGATCTGCCGGGTCAGGCGCTCGGCCTGGCGGCGCAGCGTCTCACGCTCAGTCTTGAGGGCATCCATAGAGGTCGACGGGGTGACGACGGGGGCAAGCTGCTGGGTCAGCTCCCACAGCGCCCGCATTTCGGCGAGGTCGCTGTGCCCGTAGGCGGCCTGCACGCGCTGCCACAGCAGGCGGATCTGCTCATTCTGGTCAGGCACAACGTCAGGGTGTAGCCTCTTCACCAGGCTGCGGTAGAGCTTCCTGAACTCGCGGTCATCGTCCAGCGACATCAGGTGCTGGAGCTGCTGTTCGGCGTCCTGCAGCTTCTCCGCCGCCTCACGCAGCCGCGCCTGCCAGAGGATGAACTCCGCGTCGAGCTTCTGCCCGATCTCGGCCATCACGGGCAGCCGGCCGACGTTCAGGAAGGCCTGCACCATTTCGATCAGACGCCGGAGCCGGGCCGTGTCGCACTGTTCCTTGAGCAGCCTCAGCTCCCACGGTCCGAGCTTCACCTGGTACAGGGCGAGGAGATTGGGACGGACCGTGTGCAGCAGGTGGTCTTGCTCGGTCAGCAGGCGCACCGCTTCGTCCCGCAGCAGTGCGTTCCCGGCCTTCAGGGCTTCAACCTCGGGATGCACTGAGAGTGGATCGGTGGTCATCGGGACTTCCTTCGCTCGCGGGCACCCGTGTGTCGGAGATGCCAAGGCCTCCTTGGCGCACGCCACCCGGCCCCCGCGATGGCGGTATGAAGGTAGCCCGCGGCAGGTGTGCATGCAATGAGTAGGACCGCGTGGGTGCGTGGTACTCCGCGTCGTCGGAACCACCGCCAGGTCCGGTGGGCGGCCCCCGCCTGATAATGCCTACCAACCCTGCTCCATGCAGAGCAAGACATGGGGCTGATCCGTCGGGTCAGGACTTGCCTCAACGTCCTGCAGCAGTTCGGTGTAGGTGTTGTAGATAAACTGCAGGTCGGTCTCAGTGTTGGCGCCGGTCTCCTCCTTGGTCACGTCCTGGGCCTGCGGGTTGTAGGAGGTGACCAGCGCACACTGGCCCTTGCAGAGCGTCTTCTGCAACAGGGCGAAGTAGCGGCACGCCGCGTAGATGCTCGACGCCACCAGCATGGCGTTGCCGCGGTCCTGGTGGCGCGCTCGGGTCTGCCAACATGGGTCACTTCAGCACCTCCCAGTGCCCGCCTTTGTCCGGCCCCACACGCGCCAGCCGACCAAGGGCAGAGCAGGCAGGGGACGCAGGGGACGTACGGGCGCTGCCGGACGATACGCAGGATTCTCTCCCCAGTCTTCTCCCCAGTCTTCTCCCTAGCGGTCTCCCTCGTCCCATCCCCCGTCGGCGGCGACCCCGCGCCCGGGGAGAATGGGTTCCTGATCTTGTCCATGGGAAGCCTCGGAAGTATAGCAGTTTATACCATTGTATAGGGTAAAGACGGTATACGTGCAATAAACACCTATAAACGCCAACGAGGGCGCACTGCCAGCTCCGACGCGCAAGGGAAGACTCCGCACGCAGCAGCGCGACGATTCTGTCTTAGGTAGTTTCTTGACCTGTGCAATACGGATGGGCCGTGGTATTCAGCCCCAAGGGGGCGTTTCGGGCGCCCAGGGCAACGCCCTGGGTACCCGTCCACAGCGAAGATTGAGCCCTGAAGGGGCGGACCATGCGACCTCGGTGCGAAGGTAGGGTAGATGGCTCGCCC
>CAILKC010000479.1 GCA_903834675.1 uncultured Victivallales bacterium
CCTGATGGGCTCCGGTGCCCTCTTCGCCTGCGGTGCCAGCCCCCGGGGCGAAGGCCGCCGCTGCGGCCGCCTCGCTGCCCGCGTCCTCCTGGGCGAAAGCCCCGCCACCATCCCCTTCGAGCCCAGCCCGGAAACGGAGACAGCCGTCGACCTGGAAGCCGCGGCCCATCTGGGCGTGACCCTGCCCGCCGAGCTGTTGCGGGAAGCCAGCTTTTTCTACCATGCCTCGGCCCGCCTGGGACGCCCATACCGCCTCGCCATGGTCAACCTGGTTCAGAATCCGCTCCTCGACGCCGCGGCGCAGGGCGTCTTGAGTGGCCTCGGCGAGGCCGGCTTCAAGGAAACTGCGGATTACACCGTCACGTACTACAATGCGCAGGGCGAGATCGCCCAACTGCCGGCCATCCTCGATGCCGCCCGCACCGGCGCTCCCGACCTCATCGTCACCCTCACCACCCCGGCGATGCTGGCCGCGGCGCAACGCGGCAGCGACATTCCCGTGGTCTTCACCGTCGCCAGCGACCCGACCGCCCTGGGCCTGTTCACCCCCGCGACTCGCCCCGCCCACCTCACCGGCGTGCATGACGATCCCCCCGTGGCCCGCCTCCTCGATATGGCCCGCCGACATGACCCCGCCCTCACCGCCGTCGGCATCCTCTATGATCCCGCCCAGGCTAATTCGCTGATCTCGGTGAAGAAGCTGCGCCGCGCCTGCCAGGAGCGCGGCGTGACCCTGCACGAGGCCACGGCCGGTACCGTCTCCGACCTGCCGGCGGCGGCCCAATCCGTCATCCAGCGCCGGGTTGGGGCCATCCTGCTCTCGGCCGACAACCTGGTCGTCACGGGTTTTCCCGCCATTCGCAGCGCCGCGAAGAGCGCCGGCATCCCGATCTATGCCACCGATACGGGTTTGGTCAAACAAGGCGCGCTCGGCGCCATCGGCGACAGCTACGCGGCCTGGGGAGCGCAGGCCGGACACCTGGCGGCTAAGGTCCTGGCCGGGGTCTCGCCCCGCGACCTGCCCATCGAAGCCACCCGCGTGCAGGAGGTCATCGAGCCCGCCACAGCCGCCCCGCCCGCCGCCGTCCGACCGATGCCAACCCCAACCCCAACCCCAACCCCAACCCCAGCCAGCCGCCGCGCCCGGCCTTGGGAAGTCCGCATCGTGCGCTTCAACGACGCTCAGTTTGCCGCAGACTCCGAGCGCGGGGTCCGGGACGGCTTCAAGCAACAGGGATTGCTGGAAGGGCGCGACTTCAACCTGAGTTGCCTCAACGCCCAGGGCGATATGACCACGCTGACCAGCATCGTCACTGCGGTCAGCGCCGAGCGGCCCGACCTGATCATGCCCATCTCCACCCCGGCCTTGCAGGCCACCCTGCGCCAGGCCGGCGCGCTCCCCATCGTCTTCAGCAGCGTCGGCGATGCCGTGCGCGCCGGGGCCGGAGAATCCGAGACCGAGCATCGGCCCAATGTGACCGGCATCACCACCCGCTCGGCCTTCGCCGGCATGGCGCGGCTGCTCAAGCAAGCCGCCCCCAAGGTCCGCGCCGTCGGCACCCTCTTCTCCCCTGCCGAGATCAACAGCGAACTCTACCGGCAATGGTTTGCCGAGGCCCTCGAGAAAGAAGGACTCAAGCTGGTCGCCATACCCGTCAACAGCAGCGCCGAGATCGCGGAAGCCGCCACCGCCTTGCTGCGCTCCGACATCCAGATCGTGGCGCAGATCCTGGATAACGCCACCCGCCCCGGATACGCCCAGATCGCCAAACGCGCCGAGGCGGCGAACC